>JAKARG010000467.1 GCA_021819345.1 Actinomycetes bacterium
CGGGCACTGGGACGGGGACGGATCCCACGACGACGGGCGCAAGGCCGTGCTGGCGCTCGCCGCAGCCGCCGAGACCGCCTCGGAGCATCCGCTCGCCCGGGCGGTGCAGGACGCCGCGAAGCGCAGCGGGGCTGCGCGAGGAGAGCTGGTGGCGAGCAAGGTGGAGGCCACCCCCGGGGCCGGCGTCACGGCCACCGTCGACGGCCACCTGGTCCAGGTCGGCTCGCTCGAGTGGGCCACCCCACCAGGACGAGCCGCCACCGACCCCCCAGGGCGAGCCAACGCCAGCTGCGCCGGCTCGACGACTCCCCGGGCGGACGGTGCCGGGCGAGCGAGGCCAGGCGAGGCCGCACTCGTAGTGAGCGAGGCGGCGGGCGAGGCCGGGCGACGGGCGAGCGAGGCGGCGAGGGGTGCCGGGCGAGCGACGCCAGGCGAGGCTGCGCGAGCGGCAGGCGACCAACTTGCCGCTCGCGGCCTCACGCCGGTGGTCATCGCGATCGACGGCCGGGCCCGCCTGGTTCTCGGGATCACCGACCCGCTGCGCCCCGACGCCGCGGCGGGCGTGCGGCGGCTGCAGACCAACGGCCTGCGAGTCGTGCTGGCGACCGGCGACCGGGCCGAGGTAGCCGAAGCGGTGGGGGCCGAGGCAGGAGTCGACGAGGTCCTGGCCGGGCTCCGACCCGAGGACAAGGCGGCCCTCGTCCGCCACCTCCAAGAGACCTCGGGGCCGGTCGCAATGGTCGGCGACGGCATCAACGACGCCCCCGCGCTCGCGGGCGCCGACGTCGGAATCGCCATCGGTACCGGCACCGGCGTCGCGATGGCCGCCGCCGAGATCACCCTCGTCCACGGCGACATCGGTGCCGTTGCCGACGCCATCGCCCTCTCCCGGGCCACCCGTCGGGTCATCTGGCAGAACCTCGGCTGGGCGTTCGGCTACAACCTGGTGCTCGTCCCCCTCGCCGCGGCCGGCGTGCTCCCACCGATGATCGCCGCTGCGGCCATGGCGACCAGCTCGGTCAGCGTCGTCACCAACGCCCTCCGGCTGCGCCGCTTCGCCCCCGCTGCCGACCGCACCGGGCCGGCCGACCGAACCGGGCCGCCCGCCGGGCACGACGGGTCGCCCGCCGTGGCGCTGCCATGATCCCGGCTCCCCGGCACCGACCATCCCCGGCACCGACCATCCGGGCGCGTCGAAGAAGCCGCCCATTCGAACTCCGCCGACCGGACAAGGAGCGGACCATGACAAGGAGCAGACCATGAAGACACTCGCCGTGACCGCGCCCGACATCTCCTGCGAGCACTGCAAGAGGAGCATCGAGCACGACCTCGCGGGCGCTCCCGGCGTACGCCAGGTGACAGTCGACGTCGACACCAAGGCGGTCCGGGTCGACTACGACGAGACCGAGACCGACGACCAGGCACTTCGAGCCGTGCTCACCGACATCGGCTACCCCCCGGCCTGATCCCCGACCGCCGGGCGGGCTCCCCAACCGCGGCGGGCACTCCGAGGCGCCTCGCGCTCCGAGCCGCCCACCGCCGGCAACGCGTCGAGCGCTGCGGCGACCAACGCGTCGGGCCCGGCGGCCAGCTCTGCGGTGCGCTTCGACAGGTGCCAGTGCTGCGCCCGAAACGTGCTCGTCGCACCAGATCCGGGAAAAGTTGGCCCAAGCGTCGTCGGGCTCCTCGATGAGGTAACGGCTGGGCGCGCCGACCCGTTCCCCTTCACGGCTTCGGGTGCTCGGCGCTCCGGGGGCCCGAGCGTCAAAGGGAGCAGGTACCGCAAGAGGGTCGAGGTGCCGCCTGCCGCTGCCCCGGCCGGCCGGGGTCACCCGAGCTCGGCTCGGATCGCGAACAGCTCGGGGAAGAACCGGCGGTCCACTGCGGAGCGCAGGTACCCGACGCCGTCGGACCCACCGGTGCCCGGCTTGGTGCCGATGATCCGCTCGACGGTCTGGAGGTGCCGGAACCTCCAGAGCCGGAAGCTGTCCTCCAGGTCGACCAGCTCCTCGCAGCACTCGTACTCCACCCAGTGGGCGTCGGTCCGCTCGTAGAGCACCCGCAGGACCGGCAGCAGCGACGGGGTGAAGGTCCAGCTCTCGGTGACGTCCCGTCCGAGCACGTCGGCCGGCACCCGGTGCCCACGGCGCGCCAGCCACCGCAGGAACTGGTCGTAGAGGCTCGGCCGGGCGAGCCCGTCGGCCAGCATCGACCGGGCGAGGGGGTCGGTGCCGGCGCGCTCGACCACGGAGCGGTCCTTCGCCCCGAGGGCGAGCTCGATGGCCCGGTACTGGTAGGACTGGAAGCCCGAGGACGTGGCCAGAGCGGATCGGAACCCGGCGTAGTCGGCCGGGGTCAGGGTGGCGAGGACCGCCCACTGGTCGGTCAGGCTGTGGAGGATCGACTTGACCCGGGCAACCGCCTTGAACGCCGGGCGAGCCTCGTCGGCCTCCAGGTGGGACGAGACCGCCGACAGCTCGTGGCGCACGACCTCGAACCACAGCTCGCAGGTCTGGTGCATGACGATGAAGAGCAGCTCGTCGTGGTGCTCCGGGCGGCTGCGCGGTCTCTGGAGGCCGAGCAGCTCGCCGAGGCGCAGGTACTCGCCGTAGGTGAGGTCGCTGTCCATCGCGCCGTAGCGTACGCAGGTGACCTGGCCCCGTCCGACACCGACCGTCGGGGATCGGACCAGCGCTGCGGAGAGGGCCGCGGACCCGACGGGATGGGCGATGGGACCCGACGTCGTCTCGATGTTCGCGCGGCTCGTCGCCGCTCGGCGCGACATCCGCCGCTTCCGCCCCGACCGCGTCGACTCCGGGGTGCTGCGAAGGGTCCTCGCGGCTGCCCATGCCGCGCCTTCGGTCGGCCACTCCCAGCCCTGGCGCTTCGTGGTCGTCGAGGACCCCCTCACCCGCCAGCGGGCTGCGACCCTTGCCGACCGCCAGCGCCTCGCCCAGGCGACGGTGATGGACGAGCGTTCCGGCCGCCACCTGCTCGACCTCGATCTGGAGGGGATCCGCGAGGCGCCGGTCGGGATCGTCGTGTGCTGCGACCGGCGCACGCCGGCGGGCGGGGTGCTCGGCCGGGCGACCTTCGCAGACACGGACCTGTGGTCGTGCGCCTGCGCGATCGATCG
>JAKARG010000468.1 GCA_021819345.1 Actinomycetes bacterium
ATCTCTGCGACCGCCTCGCTCTGTTCAGCGTCTTCCGCTCCCGCTTCGGCCTCGACGATGCGGTGGCCGTCGCCGGGGAGGGCGCAGGCGAGCTGGAGGTCGCCGGTTCCCTCTCGGAGCTGTGCAGCCACTCGCTGCTATCCGTCGAGCGTCTGGAGGGTGAGTCCCGCTACCGGATGCTCGAGACCGTGAGGGTCTACGCCGGCGAGCTCCTGAGCCTCGCCGGCCGGGAGTCCGACGCGCACGGGGCCCATGCCCACCATTTCCTATCCGTGGCCAGAGGGCTGGCGACCAGCCTCGAGGGCCCTGACGGCGTGGCCCTGATCGCAGGCGGCGAGCTCGACCTGCCCGACCACCGCCAAGCCTTCGAGCACCTCGTCGGCACCGACCCCGTCGCTGCGGCGACCATGGTCTCGGACCTCAGGTCCTGGTGGCTGGTGTGCGGTTCCTCCCGAGTCGGCCTGGGCTGGGCGGAGGAGGCCCTGGCGGCTCTCGGGGGCGACGCAGCGGTGCCCTCCGAGGCGCTGGTCGGCTTGCTCTGCGCCTCCGGTACCTTCGCCGCGATCGCCGGTGACCACGCCGTGTCCGATCGCCACCTGAGGGCGGCCATCGACGCGTCCGTGGCCCTCGGGCGAGAGCCGCCACCGCATGCCCTCGCCATGCTCGCGACCGCGGCGGTGCTCCGCGGCGAGCCCGGGGAGGGACTACGGCTGGCGCACCAGGCCCTCGACGCGGCCGAGCCTTCCGAGCGCCGCAGCGTCGAGCGCTTCCTCGGTGCGACGCTGGCGCTCGCCGGCGAAGGCGAAGCTGGCGTCGCCATGGGCCAGCGGGCGGTCGACTCGGCGAGAGGGTCTCCGCTATGGCTGTCGAGCTCCTTGGTGAACCTGGCCCTCGCCGGGTCCTTCCTCGGCACACCGGCCGCGCTGGCTGTCGCGCTGGACGCTGCGACCGAAGCGGTCGGCGCTGCGAGGGCGGTACGCTCCCGGTACTACGAGGGCGGAGCGTGGGCGGCGCTCGTCGGGATCCAGCGAGCCCTCGGCGACCGGCGTGCCTCGTTGGTAGCAGCAGCCGAAGCCATGACGCTGCTGTTGTCGGCAGGTGCGGTCCAGTACCTGCTCCTGCTGCTCGACTCGGTGGCCCACGACCTGTTGGATACCTGCCCGGAGGTGGTCGCGACGATCACCTCGGCTACCTATGGGCCCCGGTCCGGGCGAGGGGCTTCTGGCCGCAACGAGGAGGAGGCCCGCCGGCGGCTGAGCGGGAGGATCTCGGGCCGGCTGGACCCGGGGGACTTCGAGGCGGCCTGGGAGCGGGGGCACAGGCTGAGCCTCGACGAGGTGGTCCTCCTCGCCCGGGCGGCGGTCGAGGACGCCGCCTATTGAGCCCGTCGACGAGCGGGGTCGTCGTCGGGCGGGGGGGGAAGGAGGCCGGCGAAGAGCCCTGCCGGGTCGTGAACGGGCACCCCGCCGACGACCGTCGCCCTCACTCCGAGGTCGGCACCGAGGACGACCAGGTCGGCACCGGCGCCGGCCACGAGGCCTGCGCCACGGGTGGTCCGGAGCGCTACCGCTGGGGCGCTCGTCGCGGCATACAGGGCAAGAGCCAGGTCGACTCCTGCAGCCACCAGACCGGCTACCGCCCGTTCCATCGTCAGCGCGCTGCCCGCGAGCGTGGAACGGTCCGAGGCGAGGGTGACCGCCCCGTCGGAGAGGACCACCTCGCTGCGGCCGAGGCGGTGGCGGCCTTCGGCCATCCCGCACGCTGCGCTGGCGTCGGTAACTGCGACCAGGCGGTCGCCCGCGAGCCGGGAGAGCAGCCCGAGCATCACGGGGTGGACGTGGATCCCGTCGGGGATCACCTCGATGCTCACTCCTGGTTCGGCCAGGGCGGCTCCGATCGGGCCGGGCGCACGGTGGACCAGCGGCGGCATCGCGTTGAAGCAATGCGTGAGATGCGAAGCTCCTGCGGCGAAGCCTGCGCGGGCCGTGGCGAGGTCGGCGTCGGTGTGCCCAACCGCCACCACCACCCCGGCGGCGACCAGCCGGCGGACCGCCTCGTGAGCTCCGGCCAGCTCGGGCGCGATGGTCACGATTCGCAGCGTGCCGGCGGCCGCGGCGAGGAGACGGTCGATGACCTCGGGGACCGGGAGGAGGAGCTGGTCTCGGTCATGCGCCCCGCGGCGTACCGGCGACAGCCAGGGGCCTTCGAGGTGGGAGCCGAGCACCCTGGCGCCGAGTCCCGGCCCGGCTCTCGTGGCCCGGGCGATCCCGGCGAGGCTCGCCTCCAGGATCTCCAGACTGTCGGTGACCGTCGTGGCGACTAGCGCTGTCGTCCCGTGGGCGGCGTGAAAGGCAGCGACTTCGTTGGTCGAGGCTTCGACGGTCGCCGGGTCCTGGCCGTTCACCTGGCAGCCAGCAGCCCCGTGCACGTGGAGGTCGACGAAGCCGGCGGAGACGAGCAGGTCGCCGAGGTCGACTCGGGTCCCGGGCGGGGGGGGAGGACGCCCGACCCCGACGATCGTGGCGCCGGATACCGACACCCAGCCCGGGGCGATCGTGCGGTCGGGGTGAGCGAGGCGAGCCGTGGAGAGCACGACCGGGGCTCGGTGGGCGGGCCTCGGTCGTGCCGGCGCCGGGCGGGACGGGGGGGTCACCGTCTCGAGCGGATCACGCCGCGACGAGGTCTCGGAGCGCGACCACTCGGGTCGCTCCTCCGGCCCGCTCGACCACGAGCATCGCCCCGTTGGGGACTCGCTTCCAGCCTGAGCCGTGCCACCCCGAGGACGCCACGACGGTGGCCTCGCGACCGGTCCTGTAGGAGAGGTCGTAGTAGTCGTCCCCGAGGTCGGGGGCGATGCGCTCCGACCCGAACCAGCAGACCGCGATCAGCCGGGCCGGGGTGATCAGCATGCAGTTGAGGCTGGTGTAGCGACAGGACTGCTCTATCGCGAGGACCGCGGTGGCCAGGCCGCGCAGGTCTTCGCCCTCCCGCTCGATCGCCGAGCGTGCTACCAGCCAGTAGCGCTCGCTGTCGGTGTCCCCGAGAGGAGCGGGCCCCGAGCGCTCCCCGGTCAGGGTCTCCAGGGGCGGCATCTCGCTGATCGATCCGTAGATCGGA
>JAKARG010000469.1 GCA_021819345.1 Actinomycetes bacterium
TGACGATCACCGTCTCGGTCGAGTACGCGGCCTCCGGGTCGGCGCGAAGCGCCCGCCAGCGGGCGCCGAGCACCTCGAAGAGGTGCCGGATGACGATCAGCTCGGGGAACACGGCATGGTCCTTCCTTTCTGCTGCTCGGTGGTGGATCGATGTCAAAGCGAGGTGAGGACCCGTTCGACGGCGGGGAACCCGATGAAGAACAAGAAGCCGGCGAAGAGCACGACGACGGGCAGGCTCATGCGCTCCGAGGCGGCCTGATCCGCGGTTTCTGCCTCGGCGAGCTGGTGGGTGCGAAGCGACGTCGCCTTGGCCGCGAGGCTGGCGCGGACCTTCGCCCCTTCGGTGCCCGCCAGGGCGACCGATGCGGCGAGCTCGGACAGCTCGCCGACACCGAGCTGTTCGCCGAGGCGGCCGAGGGCGGTCCAGGGGGCTTCGCGGGCGAGGCGGGACTGGTCGAGGGCCCGGCGCAGGTAGGCGAACGGCCACCCGGCCCCGACGCCTGCGGCGTCAGCCAGCGCGCTCTCCACCCCGCCGCCGCCGGCCAGGGCGACGACGACGAGGTCCAAGAAGCTGGAGAGCGCGTGGCGAAAGTCCCGGCGCCTGCGGTTGGCATCGGCGTGGATGCCGAGGTCGGGGACGACGAAGCCCACCGCGGCGAGCACCAGCGCTCCCCACACCGGCAGGGTGAGGGAAAGGTGCGCGCCGCCGAGGGCCAGCAGCGCGGCGAACGTGGGGACGAGGAGGAAGCCGACCAGGCACAGCGTGACCTTCTCGGCGAGGTGACGCTCGGGACTGCGGTCCAAGATGGCGAGGTCCTGGCGGATCCTCCCCGGCACCAGCCACCCAGCCCCCAGATGGCCGAGCCATTCGGCCACCGGGCGGCCGACCCGGGCGGCGACTCCCCCCTCGGAGGCCGGGGTGATCATCGGGGGCACCTCCGGGACGCGCTTCAGTTGGGCGAGTGCGTCAGCGAGGGAGGGCCGGGGCGGGAACAGGCCGCGCACCACCAGCCACACCCCGAGCCCGATGCCGGCCCCGAGCGCCAGCGCGGTGATCACGGCGTGACTCCCGGGCTGTGCTCGGGAACCCCGGGCCCGCCGTGTGCGGCGAGGAAGCGCTCGGGGGCGTTCGGGCGGGTCATGCGGGAAAGCCACACGAACGCCCCTGCGAACATCGCCCCGACGAGCAGCAGGACGAGCTGGCCGAGGGCGGTGTCGTAGGGGGAGAGGTAGGAGCGGTTCAACACTGCGAGGCCCAAGGCGAGCCCGGCGGTCACCCCGACGACCACCTTGACCGAGGTGCGCGACCGTGCCCTGCCCGCCTCGACCCGCAGGCGCATGGTGGCCTGGTCCCGAGCGGCCTGGGCGAGCGATCCGAGCAGCTCGCCGAGCCGGCTCGCCTGGTGCTCGGCTGCGAGCACGAGGGCTGCGACGACGAGGTCCATCGTCGGGTCCGCCACCTCCTCGGCGAAACCCCGCAGCGCCGGGGCGAGCCGCTCGCCTTCGAGCCGGACCGCCAAGGTGGCGACCTCGGCCCGGATCGGGAGCGGGGCGACCGCGGCGGTGGCGACGATCGCCTGCTCGAGTCCCGCCGCGCCGGCCATCGTGTCACGCAGCATCTCCGCCCAACCGGCCACCGCCTCGATGTGCGCGAGGGCCTCGGCCCGGCCCTTGGTGCCGGCGAGGAGGGCCGGCAGCCCCCACCCCGCGAGCCCGGCGAGCAGCGCCCCGACCGGCCAGCCCGTTGCAGCGCCGACGACGACCGCGGCACCGGCCGCGAGGCCGAGGCGCAGCGTCGCCCGCTCGACCTTCGGCTGGGCGGGAGACCTTGCTGGTCGGGGGAGGGCGACGCCGCGCCAGCCAGCCCAGGCGAGCACCAGGCCGAGACCCACCCCTGCGCCGAGGAGCCCGGCCAGCGCGCTCACTGCTCCCACCACCCCCCGGGCCGCTCCAAGAGGCCCGGGTCGAAGCCGGCGACTACCAGCTCCTCCAGCGTGTCATTGCGCAGCGGGGAGCCCGGCACCGCCCGGCCGGCGTGGTCGGGACGGAACACCTCGTTCGAGGTGACCATCGGGCCCTCCGCCCCGGTCACCTCCCGGATCGAGGAGACCACCCGGCGCTCCCCGTGGCGGGCGAGGTGGATGACGAAGTGCACGGCGTTCGCCACCAACAGGTTCGTCGCCTCCAAAGGCAGGCGCTCGGGGGCCTGGATGGCGTAGGTGGCGAGCTTGGAGAACGCCCCCCGGGAGCTCGACGCGTGAAGGGTCGCCATCGAGCCGTCGGTGCCCTGGGACATCGCGTTGAGCAACGCCAGGACCTCTTCGCCTCTCGCCTCGCCGACGATGACCCGGTCCGGCGACATGCGAAGCGCCCAGCGCACCAGCTCGGCGAGGGTGATCGCGCCCTGGCCTTCGAGGTTCGCCTCCCGAGCCTCCAAGGCAATGCAGTCTGGGTGCAGGTCGGGGTAGCGCTCCAGGCCGAGCTCCAAGGAGTCCTCGATCGTGACGAGGCGCTCGGTGGGCGGAATGTCGGCCGCCATGGCGCGAAGCAGCGTGGTCTTGCCCGCCCCGGTCCCCCCGCAGATGACACAGGACTTCTTGGCCGCCATCAGCGCCCGCAACAGCTCGCGCGCAGAGAGATCGACGGTGCCCGTCGCGACCAGGTCGTCGAGAGTGACCTTCAGATAGCGGTGCCGGCGGATCGACACGCACGGCCGTGCCGCGACGGCCATCAGCGCGAACAGCCGGGAGCCGTCTGGCAGCTGCAGGGAGATCCGCGGCGAGCCCCGGTCGAAGCGCCGCTCGCCGATCCCGACCCGGGCCGCCGCGGTGCGCAGCATCTCTTCGAGCTCGGCGTCGGAGTCCGCGATCGGCGCCACCTGCTCGCGCCGGCCATCGGCGTAACGGACCCACACGACGTCGCATCCGTTCGCGTTGATGTTCTCGATCGCCGGGTCGTCCAGCAGGCGCTGGAGGCGGTTCAGGCGGAACAGCGCGTCGAAGACGGCCCGGGCGAGGCGGTCTTCGTCGTCTTCGGCCATCACCGTCGTCCCGGCGCCGAGCGCCTCGCGGGCCCGGCGCTCCAACGCCTCTGCGATCAGCTGGCGCCCGAGG
>JAKARG010000470.1:0-2185 GCA_021819345.1 Actinomycetes bacterium
TGAGGTTCACCCCGTAACGCAGTCCCTGGCGCCCGGCGAGCGAGACCATCTCTCTCGCCTCGTCGATCCGGTTGGAGATTGGCTTCTCGCCGAGCACCGCGACACCGGCCTCGAGCAACTCGATCGTCGGGCGATAGTGGTCCCCACCGTTCTCCTCACCCGCCGAGCAGACGCTCGCCGCTTCGATGCCGAGATCCGCCTTCACGAGCTCGGCCACCGTCGGGAAGGCGGGCACGCCAAAGGTCTCCCCGGCCCTGGCTGCGGCCTCGGGAAGGATGTCGCACACCGCCACCAGCTCGGCGAGATCGTTGTCCTGATAGCACCGGGCGTGGATCGTACCGATGCGGCCGACTCCGACCACGGCGACGCGAACGGTCATCGCTGCCCCCGACGTGGGGAAAGAGGACCTCGACTGCCGACGGGGAACGAGCTCCTCCCCTCGCTCCGCGACCCCGCTGTGGCCACGTGAACCACCACGCGGGGGCCAGACTCCGGCAGCATGACCTTGGCGCTCCCCTCGGCGGGCTCCGCTGGCTTTGCGACGCCTCTGCCTGTGACGTTTCAATTCTGATCCTAACGGAGTAGCCGACCGCTCGTCAAGGCGTCCTTATCGCTCCGTCTGGCGCCCCGGCGGCGCCTCTCCACTCGGCAGGCCCCGACGGCTGGACGTGCCGGTACGACACTGGCCGCTCCCTCGCCTCCGTCGCTCGAACCTACCCTTCCCGCACGGCCGCGCCGGTCTCCGTGGTTGGCAGAAAGAGGTAACGTCGATCCCCGGGTAACGGGCGGCTGCGCCGGCCAGGGTCGCATCGTCCCACGCCGGGTGGCTGGGAGGCGAGCGGCGACCGCGTGGTACTGCTCCGGGTGGCTAGCCCCAACGACCGGTCCGTCTCGGCCTGGCCACCCCCGTGCTGCAACGTCACTTGGCCGGACCGGCTGAACCTGCCGAGCTACGACTTCACGATCCTCGACAACCACTGCGCGCCGGCGACGGGGCGGTTGAACGGAACCCCACCGGGCTCACCTGACTGCGCACCCGACCGAGCGGGGGGCTGCGAACGAGCAGGCACGAAGCCCTACCGGCCCGCAGAGGGAGACGGACCGCTTCGCCACCTGGTCGTCCAAAGCCCCCCACACTTCCTACTCCCGACAGAACGGGCTAGCACCCCTACGGTGATGATCTCCCCCAAGCGGCCCGGGTCGGGTCCCGGCGAGCCGGGACCCGACCCGGGCATACGAGCCGCCGCCACCTCCCTGCTAGTGCACACACAACTTACGGTGGAGACCGCTCCGCACCGTCTATCCTTCCCTCACGATCCCCCGTTGATCACGACATTGAGCACCACGGTCGCTCCCTCGGTCGCCACCGGGGTACGCAGCCTGATGTGGACCTGACCTGGACCAGTCTTGCCATCGCTACCGGGGAACAACGACTCGTCCTGCACCGAGATCGTGAACGGGACACCACCATCGTCTTCTGCTGTGACTTGGATGTTGTTCGTGTAGCCGTCCAGCAAGGCCGTGTAGAAGTAGAAGTCTTGCGCCTCCCCCGCCGCGAGGGCACCGACCTCACATGCCAACCTCAACGTGTTGACCGAGATACTTTGGCCTCCGTTGAAATCTCCCGGCGTGGGTGTGGGTACGGCTGCGATCGGCTCGGCATTGAGGGTCGGATAACCGAAGGTCGTCGAGAACACCAGCTTGTTCGAGCCGAGGTACGGTAGCGCTCCATTCGCGCTCAAGGTTACGAGCGGGAGGTAGTCCAGCAGGGCTGCAGCTACGCGAATATAGAATTGATTGACGAAGCTGGGGAACTGGATGTACGAGTACGGGACCGTCTCGTCGAAGCCACCGAAGAACGACGGTATCTTGAATGTATGGCCGCCGCTCCCAAAGCTCGTGACACCACTCATACTTATACCGGTTGCACCCGCACGACTCGCACCATCGATAGCCGCAATCTCCACGATGTTGATCGTGATGTTGTCGTCCACCGAGCTTGCATTGAAGTCCACAGCGTGAAGGCAGTCGGTGATGAAGTTGCCCGTGACGACATTCCCTTGCATGAACCGTGGAAGGGGTGCGGTAGAGACGAATTGAACCCCATAGTCCATATTGGAAATGAACTGGAAGAACACGTTGTTATCCAGAGTGTCGATGGGACTGACGGAGGCTGGCACGGTCT
>JAKARG010000470.1:2195-3113 GCA_021819345.1 Actinomycetes bacterium
GGTCTCCAAACTGATCCCGACCGTCCCGCCGGTACAGAGGCCGACGAAGAGGTTCATCACGGCGACACCGGAGAGCCGCACCTGACGGTTACCACCCGAGAGAGTCGGAAGAACCACTTGCTGGCCATCACCGTTGTAGCCCCGGAACAAGAAGCCATCAACACCATCAGCGATCTCGATCGTAGCATCCGCTGCACTGATGATCGTGACCTTGCTCGTAACGGTCACGACCTCTGTGAAGCTGTACGTTCCGCTCGGTAGGTAGACAGCCCCCCGGCCCGAGGTCGCTGCTGCGTCGATTGCCGCCTGGACCGCAGCAGAGGTGTAGGCCGACGGAACCACCACCGACGCAGCGAGCGGCAGCGGAACCGTCCCTGCAGATCCCGGCGGGCCCGGCGTTGGCGGAGTCGGCCCGGGCGGCGCCGGGGGCGTGGGGGGCGTGCCGCCGGGGCGCAGACCGGCCGCATACGCACTCGGGCTCCCTAGCGCGCCCCCGACCAGCGCGGCGCTTGCCATGGCTCCGCCCACTCCAAGTTTGCCCAAGAACGCGCGGCGAGACGAGCGCGGCGAAAGAGCAGCCTGTTGGGCACTTGCCCACTTCTCGGCCTCATCGGTCGATGCTCGTCCTATGCAGGGTACTTCGAAGTGCGACCCGGTAGTCCCCACAGGGTCCGATGCTTGGTCTCCTGCGGTCGGCAGATCCTCGGCCCTCTCCGAGCTCGTTACTAGATCATGCATGTCCACAATATCCTCCTTGATGACAGACAAATAAGTCAACTATGGTGAAGTCCAGAGCCGCAGGTTCTCCGTCGCCCCGCCCCGGAGTAGTCAGCACTGCTCGCTTCATGGTCGATAGCCGATCCGCAGCCGGCTGCTGAGGAGCGGGACGAGGCGTTCCTTCGACCAGGAACAGATCGG
>JAKARG010000471.1 GCA_021819345.1 Actinomycetes bacterium
GTATGCGAACGCGGGGTCGTAGGCGCGCACGTTCGGCATGGCGCTCGCGAAGAGGAGGCTGTGGCCGTCGCAGTGCTGGAGCCCTTCTCCCTGGAGGGTGGTCCGCCCGGCGGTCGCGGCCAGCAGGAAACCTCTCGCCCGCACGTCGCCAGCCGCCCACAGGAGGTCGCCGAAACGGTGGAAACCGAACATCGAGTAGTAGACGAAGAAGGGGATCATCGGCTCTCCCCACGTGGCGTAGGACGTGGCCGCCGCGAGGAACGACGCCATGGAGCCGGCTTCGGTGATCCCCTCCTCGAGGATCTGGCCGTCGGGCCCCTCTTGGTAGCTGAGAAACAGTCCCGCGTCGACTGGCTCGTAACGCTGGCCACCGGGCGCGTAGATCTTCACTTCGCGGAAGAGCCCGTCGATGCCGAACGTACGTGCTTCATCGGGGATGATGGGCACAATGCGAGGCCCGATCTTCGGGTCGCGCAGAAGATTACGAAGGATCCGAGTGAAGGCGCCCGTGGTCGAGGCGGCGACCTTGCCGCCCGTGCCCGCGAACAGCTCCCCATAAGGGTCGTCGCGAGGAAGCGACAAGGGGTGCGTTCGGACCGACCGCAGCGGCAGGTGCCCGCCAAGAGCTCGTCGGCGCGCGATCAGGTACTCGAACTCTGCTGACGCCATTCCGGGATGGGCGTAAGGAGGCAGCTCTTCGCTCAGCTGTTCATCGGAGATCGGAAGCTCGAGGCGGTCTCGGAAGGTGCGCAGCTCGCCCTCGGTCATCTTCTTGATCTGGTGGGTCGCATTGCGAGCTTCGATCTCAGGGCCGAGTGCCCAGCCTTTCACCGTCTTGGCGAGGATCGCGGTCGGTGCTCCTTCGTGCTCGACCGCCGCCCGATAGGCGGCGTAGACCTTCTTTGGATCGTGCCCTCCGCGACGTAGCTTGTGCAGCTGGTCGTCGCTGAGCCCGGCGACGAGCCGACCAAGGCGGGGGTCGGGACCGAAGAAGTGCTCTCGGATGTAGGCCCCCGTCTCGACTTGGAACTTTTGGAATTGACCGTCGAGGGTGCGATTCATCTGGTCGACAAGAACGCTTTCGGTATCGGCTTCCAGAAGTGGATCCCACTCGCGTCCCCAGACGACTTTGATCACGTTCCACCCAGCGCCATGGAGCACGCTCTCAAGCTCCTGGATGATCTTTCCGTTGCCGCGTACAGGCCCATCGAGACGCTGGAGGTTGCAGTTCACCACCAAGACAAGGTTGTCCAGATGCTCTCGACCGGCGAGCGCGACCGCGGCGAGGCTTTCGGGCTCGTCCATCTCGCCGTCGCCAGCGAAGCACCACACCTTGGTGCCCGAGCCATCGACCATTCCTCGGTCCGTGAGGTAGCGGTTGAAACGTGCTTGATAGGCCGCTTCGATCAGTCCGAGGCCCATCGAGACCGTCGGGAACTCCCAGAAACCGCAGCGACGGGGGTGGGGGTAGGACGGGAGACCCCCCGACACCTCGCGGCGGAAGCCGTCGAGCTCGACCTCGGTGAGCCTACCTTCGAGATACGCCCGGGCATAGATCCCAGGGGCGGCGTGTCCTTGGAAGAACACCTGGTCGCCCGGATCGGTGTCGCTTTTGGCACGGAAGAAGTGGTTGAAGCCGACCTCGTACAGCGTGGCCGCAGAGGCATAGGTGGCGAGATGCCCGCCGATGCCATCGGCTCGGCGGTTGGCTCGGGCCACCATCACCGCCGCGTTCCAGCGCACGAAGTGGCGGATACGTGCCTCGAGGGCTTCGTCGCCGGGGTACGCAGGCTCAGATCCCGGTTCGATGGTGTTTCGATAGTTGGTGACGTTCCCGGGGTTGACGTCGGCACCTAACGCTCGCGCCCGGGCGAGGACGCGATCAAGGAGCCGACGCGCCCTGTCGACTCCTCCTCGAGCGATTACGGCGTCGACCGAATCGACCCACTCCTGGGTCTCCTGGGGGTCGGGGTCGCCGAGCTGTGTGGCGAGTGTCATCACCGGTCTCCTCGGCAGAGGACCGCTCGCGGATCGACCAGGCAGACGAAGTCGCTGCGGCGTCCCGCGTCGTCACGTCGCCGGCCACGAGAGCCGAGAGCCAGCTCCGCCCCCTTCACGACTTTGGTGGTGGTGCGGCCCGGACCGCTTCCGTGGACTGTGGATGGCTCGCGCCGATGCGACGGGCGGACCCGAAATGACCAGGAGCCGAGATCGGCGGTTTCAGTCGCCGCTACGAGGTCCGTCTGATCCCTGTTCCGTCGTCGAAGTGGTGTGCCGCACGCTGCTCCGAGGACTGCCGGATGGGACGACGACCTGAGCGCCCGCGTCATGAGTGATCCTCGCTGTAAATGCGGTCGTCGGTGACGCCGAGCGTTCCGAGCATGGCGCGCACCGCCGTCACCATGTCTGCGGGCCCGGCGACGTAGTAGCTGTTCGGGCGTCGCGCTGGTGGTGCCGCCATGAACACGTCAGCCAGCATGCCCGTGTCAATGCGCCGGTGGTAGCGCACCGAGGGATCGTACGGGGCTCGGGTGAAGGTGTGAACGAGAGTGAACCAGTTGAAACGGTGGTGGAAGGCGTCGAGTTCGGTGCCGAGGAGCACGTCACTTCGGTCGCGGCTGGAGCACAGAAGGGTCATCGGGATCTCCAGGCCGCGAGCGGCGCCGTAACGGATGATCGCAGCCAGCGGAGCGACGCCCGTTCCGGCGCCGACGAGACCGATGGGTCCTCTATCTCGCTCAGTCCAGGTGAGGAAGCCGAACGGGCCCCGCACTTCGAGGACGTCGCCCGGTCTGGTCCGGCGCGCAAGAACCGTCGAAACGCGTCCGTGCGGCACCTCGCGCACGGCAACCTCGATCTCGGGGGTTGAGGGGTACGGCGAAGAGCACACCGAGTAGGCCTGTTCGGCGACCCCGGGTGGCGAGTCGACGGGAAGGCGGACGAGGTAGTACTGGCCGGGGAGGGCGTCCGGGACGTTCGGGAGGCGGAGGCGAAGGATCGCCGTGCCGAGCTTGCGTTCATCGGCGAGGACCTCGGACCCCGGTACACCGGACCTCGGTACACGGGGCTCCGGTACACGGGACCCCGACGTACGGGGCTCTGGCAC
>JAKARG010000017.1 GCA_021819345.1 Actinomycetes bacterium
ATCTGTGTGCCCCAGTTGTTGGAGGCCAGGACGCCCGTCGTCAGGAGGCCCATGAGGTGCTCCCCTCGGGCGTGCTCGGCCCCGGAGGCCGCGAGGTGGTGGTCGATCGGCTCACGTGGGCAACGATAAGCAGCCGGGGCAGCTGGCACCAACTCGGAGCGGGACCGCTCCTGCCCAGTTCGGTTCGCCTGGTCGGGTTGCCGCCGGCGCTCCGATGCCGTATCCTCGGGTCCTCACGGATCGTCGTCGCGCGCCCTGATCGAAGGTTGTCTCGATCGTAGGCTGGATGGTGCCCCGGCACCCGGCCCGAGGTCCGTCCCGTCTCCCATCCTGCCGAGGAACCCTGTGCGTACCTTCTCCCCCAAGCCAGCCGACATCGAGCGGGTCTGGTACCAGGTCGACGCCGACGGAGCCGTGCTCGGCCGGTTGGCTTCGGAGGTGGCGCGGGTCCTGCGGGGCAAGCACAAGCCGATCTTCGCCCCCCACGTCGACACCGGGGACCACGTGATCGTGGTCAACGCCGCCAAGGTGCTGATGAGCCCGGGGAAGGCCGAGGCCGAGCGGGTCTACCGCCACTCGGGCTACCCCGGAGGGCTGCGTAGCCGCACCTACCGGGAGATGCTCGACACCCGCCCCGAGGAAGTAGTGCGCCGTGCGGTGAAGGGGATGCTCCCGAAGGGTCCGCTCGGATCGCAGATGCTCCGCAAGTTGAAGGTCTACGCCGGGCCGGAGCACCCCCACGAGGCCCAGCAGCCGAAGCTGCTCGAAGTGGACCACTCGGTCCGCCGGCTGTCCGAGGGTGCGCTGGCCCAGGGCCGTAGCGCCTGACCCAGCCGCTCGCCCACCAAGTCCCGTCGCCCCGAGGAGCCCAGTCGCCCGTGCCCCATCCCCTCGCCCAGTCCACCGGTCGTCGAAAGGCCGCTGTGGCTCGCGTACGCCTCCGGCCCGGCACCGGGCGCCTGACGATCAACGGTCGGCCGATCGAGGACTACTTCCCCTCGCCCACGCACAGGATGATCATCACCGAGCCCCTCCGGCTGGTCGAAAGGGACGAGGTCTTCGACGTCGACGCCACCATGGACGGAGGTGGCATCTCGGGCCAGGCGGGAGCGCTGCGCCACGGGATCGCACGGGCGCTGGTCGCGGTCGACGCCGAGGTCCGCCCCCAGCTCAAGAAGGCCGGCTTCCTCACCCGTGACGACCGGGAGAAGGAGTCCAAGAAGTACGGGCTCAAGAAGGCCCGCAAGGCGCCGCAGTACTCCAAGCGCTGACCCGGGCCGGTGGTCGAATAGTGGTCGAATGACCCTGCGCTTCGGTACCGACGGGGTGCGGGGCTCGGCGAACGCCGAGCTCACCCCCGAGATGGTCCTCGCACTGGGCAGGGCAGCGGCGTCGGTCCTCGGCGGGCCCCGTTTCCTGGTCGGGCGTGACACCCGGCGCTCCGGTCCCCTGCTCTGCTCGGCGCTCGCTGCAGGGCTCATGAGCGAAGGGGTGGACGTGGTCGACCTCGGAGTGATCCCGACCCCGGGGGTCGCAGCACGCTCGGCCGACACCGGTATGCCCGCAGCGGTCGTCTCGGCCTCGCACAACCCCTTCGCCGACAACGGCGTCAAGCTGTTCGGGGGCGGTGGTCGCAAGCTCGCAGATGCCGAGGAGGAGAGCATCGAGCGCTGGCTCGCCGAGTTGCTCGCCGGCCCCGACCGGGAGAAGTGCTCGGCACCCGGCCCCGTCGCTCTGGCCCCCGAGGTCCAGGGAGCCCGCGCAGGTGGCCTTCGCCCGGGTCGGCCCGCGGCCGTCGTCGGGTCGGCCGTCGGGTCGGCGGTGGTCGACTCCGAGGCGCTGGAGTGGTACCGGCAACGCCTGGTCGGCTCGCTGCAGGGCCGTCGCCTGTCGGAGCTCGCCGTCGCCCTCGACTGCGCCAACGGGGCGGCGGCCGCCGTAGCCCCGGAGGTCTTCGCGGCCAGCGGGGCCCGGGTCGTGGCCACCGTCGGTACCAGTCCGGAGGGGACCAACATCAACGACCGGTGCGGCTCCACCGACCCGTCTGCACTCGTCTCGGCGGTGCTGTCCACGGGAGCCGACCTCGGCCTGGCCTTCGACGGGGACGCCGACCGGGTCATCGCGGTCGACGGCTGCGGAAGGGTCGTCGACGGCGACCGGCTACTCGCACTGTTCGCCCTCGACCTGCGCAGCCGGGGTCTCCTGGCGGGGGACACGGTGGTGGTGACCGTCATGACCAATCTCGGCTTCCACCGGGCGATGGGGGCGGCGGGGATCGGTGTGCACACGACCGACGTCGGGGATCGCAACGTCCTGGCGGCGCTCGACGCCAACGGGTGGTCGCTCGGGGGCGAGCAGTCCGGCCATCTCGTGTTCAAGGACCTGGCCACCACGGGCGACGGCGTGCTCTCGGGCCTCTTGCTCGCCGACCTGCTCGTGCGCGCCGCGCGCCCCCTGGCCGGGATCGCAGAAGACGTCATGGTGTCCTTCCCGCAGGTGCTTCGCAACGTGGAGGCTCCCGACCGCTCCCGGCTGGTCGGGGCTCCGGGCCTGTGGGCCGAGGTGGCGGCGATCGAGGCCGACCTCGGTGGGCAAGGGAGGGTCCTGGTCCGCCCGAGCGGGACCGAGCCGCTCGTACGGGTCATGGTCGAGGCGAGCACTGTCGGTGCCGCGACCGACGCTGCCGAGCGGATCGAGGTGGCCGTGCGCCGGGCGCTGTCGCTCGGCTGACCTTCTGCCCGGGCTCCGGGGGGTCGCGGCGGCCCGAGCCTGCCATGCTGGGGGCGTGAGGGTGCTCGTGGTGGAGGACGACGACGGTATCGCCGAGCCGCTCACCGACGGGCTCCGGCGGGAGGGCTTCGACGTCCAGCGGGTCGCTACCGGAGCTGCAGCTCTGGCGGTCACCGACGCCGATCTCGTGTTGCTCGACCTCGGCTTGCCCGACATCGACGGCTACGCCGTCTGCCAGCAGATCAGGGCCCGTTCGGCGGTGCCGATCCTCGTGATCTCGGCGCGTGGCGCGGAGGTCGACCGGGTGGTCGGCCTCGAGCTCGGTGCCGACGACTACCTGGTGAAGCCCTTCGGCCTCCGGGAGCTGGTCGCGAGGATCCGGGCGGTCCTCCGCCGCTACGGCGGTGCCGGCCTCGGTGTCGAGGTCGATCCCGTCCAGCAGCTCGGGGACCTGGTGGTCGACCGGCGTGCCCGCCGGGTGCACGTCGAGGGGGTCGAAGTCGCACTCTCCCCCAAGGAGTTCGACCTGCTCGCCCTGCTCGCCGAGGATCCCGGTGCGGTCGTGAGCCGCCAGCAGATCCTCGACGAGGTCTGGGACCCCCACTGGTACGGGCCGACCAAGACGGTAGACGTCCACGTTGCTTCGCTCAGGAAGAAGCTCGGGCACCCCGAGTGGATCGAGACCGTCCGCCGGGTGGGGCTCAGGCTCGGCCCGACATCGTCCCCGACGTCCGCACCGGCCGTGCTGCGCCCGCCGGGTGACGGCTCGGAGCCGTCTGCGCCAGCGGGGCAGATCGAGACGGGCCGGACCGACCGGACCGAGCTGGCGGGCGGGGTGGGGCGCATCGGGGATCCGTGAAGCTCCGGCTGCTGGCCTCCTACGTCGGCCTCGCAGTGCTCATCCTGCTGGTGCTGGAGGTGCCATTCGGGTTCCTCGCCACGCACCAGGAGCTCGGCAGTGCCCAAGTGGCGGCCACCCGGGACGCCAGCGAGATCGCCGTCGGCAGCACTGAGGTGCTCGAGTCCGGCAGCCGCTCCGCCATGCGGGCACTGCTCGAGGACTACTCCGCTCGGACCGGCGCCGAGCTGGCTGTCGTCGGTCCCACCGGTCGGCTGGTCGCCCAGATCGAACCAGACCATGACGACGACCTGCTCCTCGGCGAGAAGTTGGTGCGTGGTGCTCTTGCGGGAGGATCTCCGAGCGCCATCTCCTACGACGAGGGACATCCCGACGCAGCGGTCGCAGTGCCGATCGGTCCCCCTCATCAGCCCCTGGGGGCGGTCTTCCTCCTGGTCCCCGTCGGCGTATACACCGACCATGTCCAGGACATCTGGACCGGTCTGGCCGGCTTTGCCGGCGTGGTGCTCCTGCTCACCGTCTTGGTGGGGCTCTGGCTGGCCAGGGGACTCTCGCGGCCGCTCGGCGAGCTCGAGGCAGTCGCAGCCAGGCTCGGGGAGGGCGACCTCGCGGCCCGGGCGCCCACGGATCTCCAACCCGAGGAGATGCGAGCCCTCGGGGAGGCGTTCAACCGGATGGCCGCCCGCTTGGAGGACTTGGTGGCTGCCCAGTCCCGCTTCGTCGCAGACGCTTCCCATCAGCTCCGCTCGCCGCTCACTGCCCTACGGCTGCGCTTGGAGAACCTGGAAGCCGAGCTCGACCCGGCCGCCGGCGAGTCGATGGCGGCGGTCGCCCGGGAGCTGCAGAGGCTCAGCCGCCTGGTGGACGGCCTGCTCGCCACCAGCCGCGCCGACCAGCTCGCACCCGAGCTCCGAGTCGTAGACGTGGCCGAGGTGATCGCGGAGCGTTGCGACGCCTGGGCTGCCCTGGCGGCCGAACGTCAGGTCTCCCTGGCCCACCACGACGACACGGAGCCGGGCGCCGCCCTCGCCCTGCTGGTCCCCGGCGACCTCGACCAGATCTTGGACAACCTGGTTGCCAACGCCCTCGATGCCTCACCGGCGGGGTCGAGCATCGAGGTGTGCCTTGTCGCGGGACCTGGCCGGGAGCAGCTGAGCGTCCACGTCGTCGACGAAGGCCCGGGGATGAGTGCCGCCGAGCGGTCGCGGGCCTTCGATCGCTTCTGGCAGGGTCCCGGCAGTCGGGGCGGTCACAGCGGGCTCGGCCTTGCGATCGTACGTCAGCTGGTGCTCCGGAACCGGGGTGAGGTGACCCTGGACGAGGTGCCCTCAGGGGGGCTCGATGCGCTCGTCGTCCTCCGGGCCGCCGGGCGGCAGCCTCCCGCGCCGGGTCGGCGGCAGCCACCTGCCGACTGAAGCGGACCCGGCCACGCCGTCCCGCCCCCGCCCGCCCCCGCCGTGCCACGCCCCTGCCGTGCCACGCCCCTGCCGCCGCCGGGGAGTGCCGAGAGACGTCGATGCGACCGCTCGTAGTGGGATTGCAAGCTCGAGCGGTGCAGGAAGGAGCTCTCGGCGGAGACTGGGTCCCGTATGGGACCATATTTGGTCTCCTACGGGGCCCAGTTCGTGACGCCGCCGGACCGGCCCCTGCCGCGCCCCGCCCCTGCCCTGCCCTGCCCCGCCCCCTCGCCGGCGCAGCCCGCCGGGGGGTGGCGGGCGGGCCCAGGTACCCTTGGGCTCCGTGTGTGGGATCGTCGCCGTTCTGGCCCGCCGCTCCGATCGGCCCGCCCCCGGGCTCGGAGGTGTAGTGGCCGAGATGGCCGAGGTGACGGCCCTGGTCGTCGCCGGCGCTGCGGGCGTGGTCTCGCCCGGCGCCCTGGTTGCGCGTCCGGCTGTCGATCGGCGGGACGAGGACGCGCGAGCCCGAACGCAAGAGGCGCTCCGGGCCCTCACCGAGGCTGCTGCGCGCCTCGGATCCCTGGACTCCCGCCTGCGGGGCGTACCAGGGCTCGCCTGCCTGCTCGCCCGAGCCGAGCCCGAGTCCCGAGCCGAGCCCGAGTCCCGAGCCGAGCCCGGAGCCCGAGCCGCCGGCGACGGGGCGTCGGCGGTCGAGCTGGCCGCCGGCGAGCTGGCCCGGGCGCTCGATGACCTGGAGGTCGCCCTCGACGCCGGCCTCCCCCACCTCGACCCCGGAGACCTGGAGGCCCTCAACTCCACCATCGTCGGCCTGCGGGACTCGTGGTGGGCGATCTCCCGGGACCGGGTCGGCTCGGCGCGCTCGGTCGCAGCCCTGGCGCCGCCGGGGCTCACCTGGACCCCCCAGGCCCTCGAGGCGCTGTGGGCGATCGACGTGGCCTGCAGCTCCATCGACCGCCTCGAGGTGCGTGGCCGTGACTCCGCCGGCGTCCACGTCCTCGTCACCGGGCCCGGCCTCGGTCGCATCGGCTCCGATGGGACGGCTTCGGGCCGCTTCGACCCGCTGTTCCGCTCCGGGGCGGTGCGCGCCCTGCCGGGCTCGGACCAGCTCGCGTTCGTCTACAAAGCGGCCGCCGAGATCGGCGAGCTCGGGGACAACGTCGCCGCCATCCGCCGGGCGATCAGCACCGACGCGCTGCTCGCCGAGGCCCTGTCGAGCCCGGACCCCCGGGTCACCGTGCTCGGCCACACCCGATGGGCGAGCGTCGGGGTGATCTCCGAGCCCAACGCGCACCCGCTCAACTCCGACGAGGTCTGCTCGGACCGGGACGACCCGAGGCTTGCTCCGCCGCCCGGGCCCTACGTGGCCGCCGCTCTGAACGGCGACGTCGACAACCACCACGCCCTGCGGACGGCCCACGCCCTCGACCTACCGGAGGAGATCTCCACCGACGCGAAGGTGATACCGACCCTCGTCGCCCGTCGGTTGGCCGCCGGCGCGCCGGCAGACGATGCGTGGCTCGGTACTGCGTCGCTCCTGGAGGGGTCGGTGGCGGTGGCGGCGTCGCTCGCCGGGGAGCCCGACCGTCTGCACCTGGCGCTGCGGGGCTCGGGACAAGCGCTCTACGTGGGCCTGGCAGAGGGTGCCTTCGTGGTGGCGAGCGAGCCGTACGGGCTGGTGCAGGAGGCGTCGCGGTACCTGCGAATGGACGGAGAGGCCACCTCGGGCCAGGTGGTGGTCCTCGACCGGGCGGCGGCGGGCTCGCTGGAGGGGATGGATCGCCGGCGCTACGGCGGGGCCGGCCTGGCGGTCGCTGCCGAGGAGGTGTGCTCGGCAGGGATCACCACCCG
The DNA here is from genome assembly GCA_021819345.1 of Actinomycetes bacterium. Taxonomy (GTDB): domain Bacteria; phylum Actinomycetota; class Acidimicrobiia; order Acidimicrobiales; family Palsa-688; genus JAKAQB01. The sequence continues at coordinate 6,856 of JAKARG010000017.1, forward strand.
CGACATCGACCGGGGTGGCTTTCCCCATTTCCTCGTGAAGGAGATATTCCAAGCTCCCGGCTCGTTGCGCAAGACGCTGCGGGGGAAAGTCCTCGCCTTCCCCGACGGACGTCTCGACGTCGGCCTCGGCCCCGAAGCCCTGCCGGAGGAGGTGGTCGCCGCGCTCGGCGCTCGGCAGCTGCGCAAGGTGGTCGTGATCGGGCAGGGCACCGCTGCGGTCGCCGGACGGGCGGTGGCTGCCGCGGTCGCCACCTGCGTGCCGCACCTGCAGGTCTCCGCCGCGCTCGCGAGCGAGCTGTCGGGCTTCGGGCTCGCCGACGACATGGGCGACACCTTGGTCGTGGCCATCAGTCAGTCCGGCACCACGACCGACACCAACCGGGCGGTCGACCTCGTGAGGGCCCGAGGAGCCCGCGTGCTCGCAGTGGTCAACCGCCGGGGCAGCGACCTGGTCTCCAAGGCCGACGGAGCCCTCTACACCTCCGACGGGCGCGACGTCGAGATGAGCGTGGCGTCGACCAAGGCGTTCTATGCCCAGGTGGCCGCCGGCTGGCTGCTCGCCCTCTCCCTCGCCCGGTCGGCCGGTGTGGCCGACCCCGACGACACCGACCGGCGGTTGCGGGCGCTGCGGGAGCTGCCGGCGGCCATGGAGGCCGTGCTCGCCCGTCGCGAGCAGATCGGCAGGGTCGCGGCAGCTGTAGCTCCCTCCCGGCGGTACTGGACGGTCGTCGGCAGCGGGCCGGATGCGGTGGCCGCCGCCGAGGTGAGGATCAAGCTGTCGGAGCTGAGCTACCGCTCGATCGCCTTCGACTCCGTGGAGGACAAGAAGCACATCGACCTGTCCTGCGAGCCGCTGGTGCTCGTGTGCGCCGCCGGTGTCTCCGGTCCCAACGCCGACGACGTCGCCAAGGAGGTCGCCATCTACCGTGCCCACAAGGCCTGCCCGGTGGTGGTCGCCGCCGAGGGCGAGGCCGACCGCTTCGCGGGCGACGCAGAGGTGATCGAGGTGCCGGCCATCGACCCGGAGCTGGCCTTCGTGCTCTCCGCGATGGTCGGGCACCTCTTCGGCTACGAAGCTGCTCTCGCGATCGACGCCCAGGCCCGCCCGCTCCGGGCTGCCCGCGCGGTGATCGACGCCGCGTTCGCCGCCGGCGGGACCGCCGCCGAGGACCTGCTCGGTGCCGTCGGGGCGGGAGTGGGCGAGGCGGCGACGCCTTTCGTCGCCGGGCTGGCGTCGGGCGCCTACGACGGCAACCTGGCCCCCTCGACCGCCACCTCGCTCGTGTCGCTGCTCCGCTACGTGACCGGCGCGCTCCCGGTGGAGGCCTACGAGGTCGAGACCGGCAAGGTCGGTGCGCCCGGTGCGCTCGTCGCCGACCTCTACCGGGCCCTCTCCGACGGCATCGACCAGCTCACCCGGCCGATCGACGCGATCAAGCACCAGGCCAAGACGGTGACCGTCGGCACCTCCCGCAGCGAGGAGGCCCTGCTCGCGCTCCCGCTGGTCGCCGAGACCCTGGATATAGGGGTGTCGGCGGACAGCCTCGGCTACCGGGCGCTGCGCACCCTTGCCGCCCTCGACCCGGCGGTCGAGCAGGTGCTCGGTCACACCCGGTACCGGATCGACTGGACCGCTGCCCCGTGGCCCACGGCGAGCGTCGTCGAGCAGGGGGGGGACCTGGTGGGGGTGAGGTCGCGCACCGCCACCGACCCCCGCTTGCAGGGCACCAAGCACCGGGCAGCGGAGGAGCGGGAGGTCACGGTCGTGCGCGGCGCGCGCGACGGCAGGACCGTGATCCTCGTTCCCGAGCTGAAGGCGAGCTCGGTGGTCGGCATGACCCTCTTGCACGTGCGCTTCGCCGGTTCCCTGCCGGCGCCGGAGGCCAAGTCGGTCCTCTCGGGCTACCGGGGCCGCTACGCCGCCCTGCGCGACGCGGTGACCGAGAGCGAGCCGAGCTTCGACGACAGCCGCCTCGCCGACGTGCCGATCGTCGACCTGCTGACCGAGCCGGTGTGGGTGCTCGCGAACCGCTGGCGCGCCTCGTCGGCCGAGGAGGGCTCTGCCTCCGCGACCCGGCTCGCCGGTTCCCGGGCCTCCACCGGCTGCTAGGCAGGTGGCGGTGGACGCGATCGGGGGCCGGCTCCTCGGCCTCGGGCTCGACGTGGTAGACATCCCCCGCCTGGCCGGAGCACTGATCCGCCGACCCGGGCTGCGAGGGCGACTTTTCACCGAGCCAGAACGCGCGTATGCCGAGAGCATGGCGTCACCCGCTGCGACCTACGCCGGCCGCTTCGCCGCGAAGGAGGCTTTGATGAAGGCCCTCGGCGTCGGCCTCGGAGCGGTCGACTGGTCCGATGTCGAGGTCCTGCGTCACGAAGGAGGTCGCCCCCTGCTCGTCGTGCGGGGCCGGGCCGCCGCCCTGGCCGCCTCCGTCGGGGTCGGTGCCTGGCAGGTGTCGATCAGCCACACCGACAAGGTCGCCTCGGCCGTGGTCGCCGCGCTGTCGTGATCCCCGTCCTGACCCCGGCCGAGATGGCGAGGGTCGACCGAGAGGCCACCGAGCCGGTGGATGCCCTGATCGCCCGAGCCGGCCGAGCGGTCGCCGCCGAGGCGCTCCGATTGCTCGGCGGGGCCTACGGGCGGCGGGTGGTGGTCATCGCGGGCAGCGGCAACAACGGGGCCGACGGTCGTGCGGCCGCTGCGACCCTCGCCGCCCGGGGGGCGAGGGTCGCCGTCGTCCCCCCGGGGGAGGGAGCCCTCCCGCCCGCCGACCTGGTCCTCGACGCGGCGTACGGCACTGGATTGTCGCGCCCCTACCGCCCGCCGGCGCTCCCACCCGGTGGCGGGCCCCAGGTCTTGGCCGTGGACATCCCCTCGGGGGTGAACGGGGCCACCGGGGAGATCCCCGCCGGTGGCGGGGCGCTCGGGGCCGAGGTGACGGTCACCTTCGGGGCCTTGAAGCCCGGGTTGCTGCTCGGCGCCGGTCGGGGGCGCTCCGGGAGGGTGGCGATCTCGGGCATCGGTTTGGAGGCCGCCTGCTCCGCAGCTGCCTCCGCCTGGCTCGTCACCGACGACGACGCAGCGCTGCTCCCCGGGCGGCCCGCCGATGCCCACAAGTGGCAGAGCGCCCTCGGAGTGGTCGCCGGCTCGCCGGGCATGACCGGCGCCCCCTGGATGGTGTCGCATGGGGCGATGCGCGCCGGTGCCGGCTACGTGCGCCTCGGCATTCCGGGACTGGACCCTGGAGCTGCCCGCCTCCCGCCGGGCGAGGTCGTCGGGGTGGCGGTGGACCCCGGGGACTGGGCGGGGGTGGTCGCCCGCTGCCGGGCGGTGGTCGTCGGCCCCGGCCTCGGGACAGCGGTGGGGCGTGGGCCCGAGGGCGAGGTGGGGCGGTTGCTCGTCGGCGCCGGCGAGCTGCCGGCAGTGGTCGACGCCGACGGGATCGGCGCCCTCGGCAGCCTCGACGCCGTTGCCGAGGTCGTCTCCCGGCGCTCGGCGCCCCTCGTGCTCACCCCCCATGACGGGGAGTGGCTCCGCCTGGTCGGCTCCGCCCCCGGCCCCGACCGCCTGGAGGCGGTCCGCTCCGCCGCCCGCCACAGCGGGGCAGTGGTGCTCTTGAAGGGCTCGGTCACGGTGGTCGCCGCTCCCGACGGGCGGGCGCTGATCGCGGGTGCGGGCTCGGCCCGGCTCGCCACCGCCGGCACCGGTGACGTCCTTTCGGGGGTGATCGGTGCGTTCCTCGCCCGGGGGATGCCGGCCCTCGAGGCCGCCGGTCTCGGCGCCCATGCTCACGGCCGGGCGGCAGGGCTCGGGCGAGGGGAGGGCCTGGTCGCCGGCGACCTGCCCGAGCTGGTCGCAGCGTGGCTCTCGGCCGGCGTCGCTCGCGTGCCGGCGGCCGCAGTCGAGCTCGCCGGCGCCGCTGCGCCCCGGGGAGGATGGGCATGAGCGGCCGGCGTACCCTCGCCGGGGCCGGAGCGGTCGCCGCCGGGTTGGCGGGGGCGGCCCTGGTCCGTGCCGTGGTCTTCCCTGGACGCCGCGAGCCGGGCCCTTCGGGTGCCGACGGGTCCCAGCCGGCCGAACCCGCCGCCTGGCCCCCCGGTGCCCGCCACCACCGGATCGTGGTCTCCGACGGGGCGGTCCTGCACGTCGCCGAGGCCGGCGCCGGGCGCCCGGTCCTGCTGGTCCACGGGATGGCCCTCTCGGCGGCGGTCTGGTCGGGCCAGCTGCTCCGGCTTCCCCGCCTCGGGCTGCGGGTGCTGGCGGTCGACCTCCGGGGCCACGGGCGCTCGGGCATCGGCTCCGGCGGGCTCGCCTTCGACCGGGTGGCCGCCGACATCGGCGAGGTGGCCGAGCGCCTCGGGCTCCGCGACGTGGTGCTCGTCGGCCACTCGATCGGCGCGATGGCCGTGCTGCGGCTCCTCGCCGTCGACCCGCCGCTCGCGAGTGGCGAGAGCTGGGTCGCTGCACTGGTGCTGGTGGCCACCTCGGCTCGGCCCGCCGGGGGCCGCGGCATCCCCGGACTGCGCCTGGCGCTGCTCGCCTCCCGGCCCGCTCTGGAGATGGCGGCGAACCTGTCCCGCCTGCTCGTGGGCCCGACGCTCATCGACCACGAGGCGGTCGACCCGATCGCCGCCGTCACCTTCGGCGAGCACGCCGAGCCCGCGGCGGTGGGCGTGGTGCGCCGGGTCAGCGCCGCCGTCCCTGCGCGCACCACCCTCGAGCTGGCCCTGCGGGCCGCCGCGCGCCTCGACCAGCGCAGCTGTCTTGCCGGCATCGCTGTCCCGACGGCGGTCGTCGTCGGAACCGACGACCTGGTCACCCCCCCGAGCCATGCCCGGGAGCTCGCCTCGGCGATCCCTGGTGCCGAGCTGGTCGAGCTGGACGGCTGCGGCCACGAGGTGATGCTCGAGTCGCCCGAGCGCCTGGAGGCGGTGATCTCCGCCCTCGCCTGTGGTACGGGTAGGGGTAGAGCCGCCGGCGGGGGTGGGGGATAGCGACCGTGGTCTACGTCTTCGGCTTCCTCTCGGCGGTGCTGCTGGCGGTCGGGTTCGTCGTCCAGCAGCACGTGGCGTCCATGACCCCAGACGACGAGCGGCTGTCCCCGCGCCTGCTCTTGGACCTCCTCCGCCGACCGATGTGGCTGCTCGGCATCCTCTCGATGGTCGCCGGCCAGCTGGTCGAGGCGCTGGCGCTGCGAAGCGGCGCCCTCACCGTCGTCGAGGCCCTCACCGCCACCAACGTGCTGTTCGCGTTGCCGATGGCCGCCGCATGGAGGCGCCGGCGGCTGTCCCGACGGGACTGGATCGGGGCGGGTGCGATCGTGGCCGGCCTGGCGACCTTCGTGGTCGCTGCCGACCCGGGGCCGGCGCACGCCGCCGTGGTGCCGGTCGGCTCCTGGGTGGTCGCCGGGTCCGCAGTGGTGGTGGCTGCCGGAGCGGTCGTCGCCCTCGGGTGGAGGAGGCCCGCTGCCACCCAGGCCACGCTGCTCGGCCTCGGCGCCGGCATCCTCTTCGGCCTCCAGGACGCCCTCACCCAGCGGGTCTTGCAAGTGCCGCTCGGCGTCGGGGACTTCCTCGGGTCCTGGGTCCCCTACGCCTTGCTGGTGGTGGGCGCCGTCGGGCTCCTCGTGGCCCAGAGCGCCTACCAGGCGGCCCCGCTCAAGGCCTCGCTCCCGGCGATAAACATCGCCGAACCGGTCACCGGCATCGGCATCGGCGCCGGGTTGTTCGCCCAGGGCCTGCGCACCGGGGGGCTCCCCCTCGCCTTCGAGGTGCTCGGCATGGTCTGCATGATGGGTGGGCTCTTTCTCGTCGCCCGATCCGAGCTGGTCTCCGGGCATCGGGCGCACCACCCACGCCGCAGGTCCGGGGCAGGCGGCCTGCTGGCTCCTGCCCGCCGCGCCACCGGGTCGCCCCGGTCCCGACAGCCCATCCGGCCACAGCAGCCGACCCGGCCACAGCAGCCGACCCGGCCGGAGCAGCCAAGCCGGCCGTCCCGATCGCCGGTCGCCGAGCCGGTCACCCGCCGGCGAGGGGCCTGAGCCGGGACCCGGGCAGCAGCCCGCTCGCCAGTCGTTGGCAATGCGCTACGGCCGGGGTGACGTGTGGTGGGGGCAGCGGGCCTGGGCGGGCACGGCGTCGGAGCGGCCACGGGCCTCATGCCGAGAGGAACCCTCCGGACTGGTGCTCCCACAGCTCGCGGTAGGCGCCGGCGGCGCTGTCGAGCAGTAGCTCCCGGTGGCTGCCGGTCTCGACGATGCGCCCGTTGTCGACCACGACGATCCGGTCGAGGTGGGCGATCGTCGACAGCCGATGGGCGACCACCAAGGCGGTGGAGCCGGCCATCAGCCGCCAGAGGGCGTCTTGGACGTAGCGCTCCGAGTTGGAGTCGAGCGAGCTGGTCGCCTCGTCGAGGATGAGGATCGGGGCGTTCTTCAGCATCGCCTGCGCGATCGCCACCCGCTGGCGTTGCCCCCCGGAGAGCTTGAGCCCTCGTTCGCCGACGATCGTGGCGTACCCCTCGGGGAGCTCTTCGACGAACTGGTCGACGAACGCCGCTTCGGCGACCTCCCTGACCCGGTCGAGGTCGGGGTCGCCGTCGAGGCCGTACCAGATGTTCTCTGCGATGCTGCGGTGCAGCATCTGGGGGTCCTGGGGTACGTAGGCGATCGCCCGGCGGAGGCTCCGCTGGGTGCAGCCGGCGATGTCCTGGCCGTCCACGAGGATCCGTCCTCCGCCGGCGTTCATCAGCCGCAGCGCGAGGCGGGTCACCGTCGACTTCCCCCCGCCGGACGGCCCGACGATCCCGACGTGCTCGCCGGCTCGCAGCTCGAGGTCGAAGTCGGCGAGCAGCGCCCGGTCGGGGCGGTAGGCGAACGCGACGTGCTCGAAGCGCAACGAGCCTTCGGTGACGACCAGGTCCGCGGCGCCGGGCTCGTCGATCACCTCGGGCTCGCTCGACACCAGGTGGACGAGCTTGCCCGCCCGCCCGAGCCCGCGAACGAGGTTGCGGATCTCCTGGAAGCTCGTGATCAGCTCCTGGGAGACCGTCGAGGCGTAGAACAGCACCAAGTAGACGACGCCGGAGCGGATGTCCCCGTGCAGTGCGAGCACGATCCCGACGAACAGGGCGCCCCAGGTCATCGCGGCGATCGTCCCGCCCATCCACACCCGGGTCACGGTGAACTGCCTGCGGGCGCGCAGGTCGGCCGCCACGACCCTGTCGAGCAGCTCGCGAACCCGGGTCGACTCGGTGTCCTCGCCGGTGCCGACCAAGACGGTGGTCACGTTGCGGATCACGTCCGAGGCGGTGCCCTCGGCGGCGCTGTGCGCCCGGGAGAAGTCCCGGGAGGCCTCGGTCACCGGTCCGGAGCGCCGGACCACCACCCAGACGAACACGCCGGTCAGGCTCACCAGCACCAGCGCGACCGGCCAGGCGACGATGCCGAGCACCACCACCGCGGACACCACGATCACTGCAATGCGCAGGATGCTCCATTCGAGGGTGTCGATCCCGTCGACCAGCGCCCAGGCGAAGGCGCTGAGCGACGAGGCGACCTCTCCCGAGGGGTGGTCGACATGCCAGCGGTAGCCGAGGGACAAGAGGCGCTCGAAGCTCCGGTGGATCCCGTTGGTGAAGGTGCGCAGCGATCCCTCCCACTCCATCCATCCGGCCATCCGGGTGAGCACCTGGCCGAGCAGGAGGAACGCGGCGTAGGCCACCACCAGGGTCCCGAACCTGCTCCAGAGGGCCTCGCCCCGGTGCAGCGTCGCGATGCGGTCGAGGACGTCGGCGAACACGAGCGGGGAGGCGACGTCTTGGACCACCACCGCCGACACGAGGAAGGCCGCGGCACCGAGGAGCAGCCCCCTGTAGGGGCGGGCCAGCTCTGCGCAGTAAGCGAGGGTCTCCCGGGTCGTCGCGGCCTCTGCTCGGAGGTCGTCGTCCACTGCGTTCCTCCAAGTCGGGGGCGCCGGCGGCGTTGCCGGCCTCGGCAGTCGGATCCCGCAGCGGACCGCCCTGCTCGCAAACTGTGCCAAACTCCTCTGGCGGGGGCCAACCGGTTTTATCCCCGGTACGATCAACGGTCGTGCCCAGCCTTGCCGAGCTGGCCTCGGAGGCCAGCACCTGCCGCCGGTGCCCCCTGTCGCTGGGGCGGACCCGGGTCGTGTGGGGCGGGGGCGACGCCCGAGCCGGGCTGATGGTCGTCGGAGAGGGGCCGGGCCGGGAGGAGGACCGGGAGGGCCGCCCGTTCGTCGGACGCTCCGGCCGCCTCCTCGAGCGTCTCCTGCTCGAGGAGGCAGGCCTGCGCCGCGAGCAGGTCTACATCGCCAACGTGGTCAAGTGCCGGCCCCCCGGCAACCGGGACCCGCTCCCCGAGGAGATCGAGGCCTGCCGCCCCTACCTCGAGGAGCAGGTGAGCCTGGTCGGCCCGCAAGTCGTGCTCACCCTCGGCAACTTCGCCACCCGGGTGCTGCTCGGAACCTCCGAGAGGATCAGCGACCTTCGGGGGAGGACCTATCGGTGGGGCGGCGAAGGGACGGTCCTGGTCCCGACCTTCCACCCCGCGGCTGCCCTCCGGGGGGGCGGGGAGGTGCAGACGAGGATGCGGGCGGACTTCGTGCGGGCCAAGGAGGCGCTTGCCGGCGCTCCCGCCCCGAGGTGAGCAGCCAGCTCTCCGGAGCGCTCCAGGTCGTCGTAGACGACCTGGCAGGCACCAGGCGCGTGGCCGCGGAGGTTGCCGCAGTGCTCGTCCCGGGGGACTTGGTGCTGCTCGGTGGTGACCTCGGTGCGGGCAAGACGGCCTTCACCCAGGCCCTCGCCGGCGAGCTGGGCGTCGTGGGAGTCGTGACGAGCCCGACCTTCACCCTCGTTCGCCAGTACCCCACGGCCCGGGGATTCGAGCTGCTGCACGCCGACATCTACCGCCTGGAGCAGCTGTCCGAGGTGGTCGACCTCGGCCTCGCGGAGCAGATCGACTACGGAGCGGTGGCGGTCGTCGAGTGGGGGGAGCGCGGCGCTGCGGCGCTGTTGCCCGAGCACCTGTCGGTCACCCTGGATGCCCCCGACCCGGGCGCCGATACCGTCCGCTCGATCCTGCTCCGTCCATTCGGGGCCCCCTGGGCGTCGCGATGGGCTCCCCTGGGGCGCCGGATCGCGGCCGCGGCGGGCGCTGGCCTGCTCGGGCTCCGGAGCGTGCCCGCCGCCGCGGACCCGAGCCCCGCCACGGCGCCGAGCCCCGCCGCGGACCCGAGCCCCACCGGTGGCCGGTGACCTACCTGCTGTCGATCG
>JAKARG010000472.1 GCA_021819345.1 Actinomycetes bacterium
CCGGTCGGGCGTTGCCGGCAGGCCTGGATGGCACTCATACGGCGCAGCGGTAGGGGCGGGGCATGCTCCCGTCTCCGAGCCGCGCGGCGAGGAACCGTTGGACGACGAGCTGCTTGGCGTGGGCGAGGGTGCACTCGGCCTCCGCGATGCGCATGTCGGGGTTGGAGCGGCGATCGGCGCCGGCGGGATGCCAGTAGAGCCCGTCGGCTGCCACGGTCAGCTCGGGCACGGTGGTGGTCTCGGTGATGTCGACGCCGGAGTCGGAGAGCCCCCGGTGCAGGAGCGGGCGTACGACGAAGCTGTCGGCTGGGACACCCGAGTCGGCGAGCAGGGCGGCGACCTCGGTGACCTCGCCAGTGTTCTCCGGCGTCTCGGTCATCGCCACGCGCACCGCCAGTCCCAAGTCGACGAGGGTGGCGATACCGTCCATCGTCTTGGCCCACGTACCCGCGCCCCGATGGGCGTCGTGGGTGGCCGGCCGTGCACCGTCGAGCGAGGTCTGCACGACCAGGTTCGGGTTGCCGGCGAGGGCGCGGAGCCGCTCGAGGCGGGTGGCGCGCAGCACGGTGGCGTTGGTGAGCAGCACGGTGGGCAGCGCTGCGCTGGCGTAGGCGAGGACCTCGGCGATGTCGGGGTGCAGGAGCGGCTCGCCGCCGGTCAAGTAGAGCTCGGTGAAGCCCTCGGCGACGGCCTCGTCGACGAGGGCACGGAAGCGCTCGGCGGGAAGGAGCCGTGGAAGGGCGCGCGGCGAGGAGCCGACGGCGCAGTAGTCACAGGCCAGGTTGCAGTGGAAGTTCGTGTACACCCACAGGCGGCGGGGGAAGTAGGCGGTGCCGAACAGCGGCACCACCGGGAGGTTCTCGCTTCCGGCGTCGCCGATCTCCTTTTCGTCGACGTGGGGATCGGCACCGGCCCGGTTGCTGCGACGATCGTCGCTGTCGTTGCCCCACGTGCCGCCGGTGGGGGCGAAGGCGGTGGGCAGCGAAGACCGGTAGAGGTGGTAGCGGCCCCGGGCCCGCTCGGCGGGGGGGAGCACCTCGAGGCACGTCGTCCACCAACCCGTCTCGATCGTCTCGACGAACGACTCAGGGATTCGAGCAGCCCGCATGGATTGGGCTTGGGCCTCCCAGTCGTAGGCGAGCGGTACCAGCTCGGCCTCCGCGTGCCCGCCGGCGACGTCGACGATCGCGTACCACACCTCAGGCCGGCCGTCGTTGGCGGGCTTGCCGAGCACCCCGACGTTGACCACGAGGGTGCCGCCAACACGGCGCTGCCAGGGCAGGCCCGAGTGGGTGCAGCAGATCACGTCCGCGCCGCTGGCCGCGACCCGGAGCGCGTGCTCCTCCTCGGGGAGGGACTCCCACCAGAAGTCGTTGAGCGCGAGCGGCGAGCCGTGGACGAAGTGGACGTCGCAGCCGCCGAGGCGTTCTCGGCGTTCGGTGGGGAGGCGGCCCATCCAGGCGGCGAAGCCGGGGCTGGTGTGGGTGCGGGTGTGGTCGTAGATGAGCTGGGCGTAGCGGTTGTCGGTGGGGTCGCGGTACCCGCACCCGCAGTCGGGGTCGCCTCGGGCGATGGCCACGTCGTAGTTTCCCGCCACACAGGTGACGTCGGCTGCTTGGAGGATCGGCCACAGTGCGTCGATCTCGGCGCCGAAGCCGCCGAGATCGCCCAGGCAGTAGAGCTGCTCGCAGCCGCGCCGGTGGGCGTCGGTGACGAAGGCGGAGAGCGCGTAGGGGTTGGCGTACGGGCCGCCGCAGACCGCGATCCGCCGTGGCCGCTCGGTTCCCACATCTCCGGACCGGCGGCGCATATCGGTCTCGGCAAGAGGAGCTGTGCCGACGGATCTCACGCCGGCACCTCGGCGGGCACCGGAGTCGGAGCCGCCCGGGCGACGAGCTCCAAGGGCTGACAGGCCGGCTCCACACCTCCCCCGCGGGAGTAGACGGCGATGGCGGCCACCCCGGCCAGCCAGAAGCCGATCACCAGCAGATAGGAGGCGGTGGCACCGAGGTGGGTGGCGATGGTGGGGAGGGCGAGGGTACCGACGATGGCACCGACGCGGCCGACGGCGACCGAGGCGCCGACCCCCGCCCCGCGCAGGTGCGTCGGGAACAGCTCGGTGAACGTGGGATACGCGGAGGTCCACGCGGCGGTGCCCGCGGCGTTGGCGACGACGAAGGCGACAGTCACCAGTACGGCGCTGCGGCCGGCGGTGGCAAGGGCGAGCAGGCCGATCCCACCGGCCGCAGCCAGGTAGGTGACGCCGACGGTCAGGCGGTGCCCGACCCGGTCGAACACCGCGGCCATGGACAGCCCGCCAGCGAGGCCGCCGACGTTGCCGACGATGTAGAAGAACGGGATCGCCCGGTCGGAGATGTGGACCTGGTGCAAGACAACCACCGACAAAAGGGCGAAGATCCCGTAGTAGCCGAACGCCTCAGCGAGGTCGAGCAGCGCCCCGAGCGCGAGGCGTCCCCGGTGGTGCCGGAGGAGCTCGCCGAGCCCCTGGCGCAGCCCCGCATCGGATGAAACGACGGCAGGGGCGAGCGGGAGTCGCACACGGCGGCCGGTTCGGGCCTCCAACGCAGCGAGGATCTGCTCCGCTTCGTCGTGGCGACCTCGGGCGACGAGCCACCGGGGTGACTCGGGGATGCGTCGGCGGAAGACCAGCACCACCAGGGCGATGAGACCTCCGAAGACGAACAGGTAGCGCCAGGAGGTGGCAGCCCCGACGGCGAGGGTGTCGAGGACCAGGTAGGCGAGCAGTCCGGCGAGGATCGCGCCGGCGGGCCAGAAGTTCATGACGACGGCATTGGCCTTGCCGCGGACCCGGGCGGGGATCAGCTCGGCGATCGCCGCGTTGACGATGGCGTACTCGGCGCCGACCCCGAGCGCAGCCAGGAACCGGAGCACGTAGACGGCGCCGAGGTCCGGGCTGAGCCCGGTGAGCACCGTGAACCCGGCGTACCACAGCAGCGTCGCGACGAAGAGGCGCCGGCGACCGAAGCGGTCGGCGAGTCGCCCGCCAGCCAGGGCGCCGATCAGGATCCCGCCCAGCCACACCGCCAGGATGGCGTCGCGCTCGAACACG
>JAKARG010000473.1 GCA_021819345.1 Actinomycetes bacterium
GCCGTCGCCCTCGCCGGGCTGTGCGGCTTCGCGGTGCTCGCCGGCTACCTCGACGGGCTGCTGCCGGCGACCATGACCTACATCGGCCGGCAGTACCACGTCGGCGACGCCGGGCAGGGCTATGCCCTGGCGGTGGTGCAGCTCGGGGCGGTCCTCGCCCTCGGCGCCCTGGTGCTCGCCGACCGCAAGGGCCGCAGGCGCTCCGTCCTGCTCGCCACCGTCGGCGGCGCCCTCGCCAGCATGGCCGTTGCCGCCTGCCCGTCGTTGTCGGCGGTGGTGGCAGTGGAGCTGATAGCCACCGCCCTGCTCACCGCCCAGTACGTGCTCGTCGGGGTGAGCGTCGTCGAGCTGATGCCCCTCGGGGCGAGGGCCTGGGCGTTGGCGCTGCTCACCATGAGCTACGGCCTCGGCGGCGGAGCGACCCTCGTCGCCCTTCCCCTCGCCGGGCTCGGCCCCGGGGGCTGGAGATGGCTCTACCTCATCGCCGCCGTCGCGGCCGGCTGGGCGGTCCTCCTCGTCCGCCACGTGCCCGAGACCGAGCGGTGGCGCCTCGACGCCACCCGCCGCGCCCGCGCCGGGGCACCATCGGCGGGCTCGGACCCGCCGCCACGGCGGCGCTGGAGCCCGACGCAACGACGGAGGCTCCTCGTCCTCGGAGCCGGCGCGCTCCTCTTCGCCCTGTTCGCCACCCCGGCGGCGCAGTTCCAGAACCAGTACCTGCGGGTGCAGCGGCACTGGAGCGCAGTCCACATCAGCCTCACCGAGCAGGCGGTCGGCACCGCCGGGGCGCTCGGGACGCTGCCGGGAGGTCGGCTCGCCGACACCCGGGGGCGCCGGCCGGTCCTCGCCTTCACCCTCGTCGCCGGCACGGTGGCCACCCTCTTCGAGTACTTCTCGGGGGGTCCGTCGCTCTATGGCTGGATGGCCGTCGCCAGCTTCCTCGGCTACGCGGTCACGCCGGCGCTCGCCGTCTACGGGGCCGAGCTGTTCCCGACGTCGCTTCGCGCCAGGGCCGGCGGGGTGCTCAACGTCCTCGGCGCCGGCGGAGGTCTCGCCGGCCTCGCCCTCTCCGGCGCTCTCGCCGGCGCGCTCGGTCGCCTCGGCCCTGCGCTCGGGGTGGTCGCGGTCGGCCCGCTGCTCCTCGTCGTGCTCGTGCTCCTCGTCTACCCGGAGACCGCCGGCCGCTCTCTCGAGGACCTCAACCCGGGCGACCCGGTCCTCGACCCGGCCCAGGTCGAGCTGGAAGCGTCCAGCGCGTCTCCCGAACAGCCACCTCGCCGTAGCGGCGGTGCGAGCGGTGGGGGCCTCGGCTGACCCGGCGCCGGTGACCCGGCTCGGGTGAGCCGGCTCGGGTGGGCGGTCTCTGGCGAGCCGGATCAGACCAGCTCTCGGAGCAGGTCCCGGAGGGTGCTCGCCTCTGCGAACGCGACCTCGGGGCTCCCTCCGTGCTCGAGCGCGTCGGCAAGGGTGCGGGCCCGGGTGCGGATCGACCACCACTGGGCGTCGTCGAGGCCGAGCGGCGTCGGCCCGTCGGCCGCTCCGACCGCTGCGACCACCGCCGCAGCCTTCGAGGCGCTCGCCGGGTCCCCGACGAAGCGGGTGGTGGCCGCGAAGAGGTCCTCGAGCGACCGGTAGCGGGCCTCGTCGTCCTCGGGCGTCTCGACCCCCTCCACCAGGTCGAACAATGCCTCCGCCCGGGCCTCCTGCGACTCTGGGAGGACCAGCTCGCCGCGCTCCCAGCGGTGCGGCACGCCCTCGGCTTCGAGCAGGAGGCCGAGCTCGGCGCGCTGCTCGGGTAGCCACTCGGGCAGCTCGTAGACCGCTTCGCCCTCGCCGACCCCGGATGCCTCCGCGCCGTCGAGGCCGTCGCCCTGGGCCGGCGCGCTCGGGTCCCCGAGCCCGTCGCCCGGCCCGGTCGCGTCCCCAGCCTCGCTCCCGCCGGCCGGGCCCGCCTCGCCGGCGGGATCCACCCCCCCGGAGCCGGTCGCCCCGGCCGGCGCCGGCGCAGCGGGCGATGCCACCCCGGCGAGCAGCGCGGCGAGGATGCCGGACTGCTTGCGGATCTCGTCCTCGAGCGCCTCGTCCGCTCCGAGCGCCGCGAGCAGCCTCCGGGTCACCCTGCCGATCGCCGCCCAGGTCTCCGGGTCTAGGGCGGCGAAGTCCTCGGCTGCGAAGACTGCGGCCGAGGCCTGGGCGACGTCGGCGTCGGCCTGCATGTCGGTCGGGTCCGACCGGAGGCGGTTGGCGGCGGCGGCGAGGCGCGCCACCTCCTCTCGCAGTTGCTCTTCCACCAGCTCGTCGACGCTTCCGTCGCTGTCGGGGCCGTCCGCGGCCTGAGCGGACTGGACCGCCCGGTCGTCGGGCTCCGCGGCGACGGCCCCGGCGGTGATCGCGGCCACCAGGTCGTCGGCACGTGTCTCGTCGTCCACGGCGACGACGACCTCCTCGCCTTCGAAGCGGTGCTCGATGCCGGCTTCGATCAGCCCGACGATGAGCTGGCCGCGCGCTTCGCCGTCCCAGTCGTCGAGGTCGTAGCCGACCTCCTCGTCTTCGTGGAGACGGGGGAGCTCTCGCAGCGGGGAGCGCTCCAGGTGGCCCTTGCAGGAGTGACAGCGTCCCCGGGCGCCCACCTCGTAGCCGCAGGTACGGCAGAACCAGATCTTCGACACGGCGTGCGCTGCCTCCCCGCTACCTGGCGGCCGGCTTGGGCAGGACCGGGGCGGCGCGTCCGGTCCCCCGCGGGGCCGAGGTCGACGTCTCGGAGCGATCGGCCCCGCCGATCGTCTCGTGGTACTCCTCCTCGACGTTCACCGACCACACGTCATGGGAGGCCCCGAAGAGGTTGTCGACTGCGAGCATGGCGGTGTACATCGAGTGGTCTGCGTTGTTGTAGCGGTGCATCCCGTTGCGCCCGATAGGATGGACGTTCGGGACCTCGGACTCGAGCCATTTGCGGATGGTGTCGACGTTGCGATGGTAATCGAAGTCGTAGTAGGGGTAAGCCTTGGGCATTCGCACCACGTAGCCCGCCTCCACCGCCGAGGCCTCGACCAGCCCGAGGCGGGCCAGCTCCTGCTTTGCCTGCTCG
>JAKARG010000474.1 GCA_021819345.1 Actinomycetes bacterium
CGCCGTGCTCGTGAAGCTCAACCAGATCGGCACCTTGACCGAGACCCTGGAGACCGTCGAGCTCGCCAGGCGGAACCGCTACGCATCGGTCATCTCCCACCGCTCGGGAGAGACCGAGGACACCACCATTGCCGACCTGGCAGTGGCCACGGGGTGCGGGCAGATCAAGACCGGGGCGCCCGCCCGTACCGACCGGGTGGCCAAGTACAACCAGCTGCTCCGGATCGAGGAGCGCCTGGGGGCCACGGCCAGCTACCCGGGATGGGCCGCGTTGGCTTCCGGGGCCAGGCACCCGGCAGGTTCGGCGACCGGCCGACCCGTCGGCTCCGACGGCCCCCGCCCGCCAGCAGCCCCGAGCTCCGGCGCAGACGCGGCCGGGGAGCAGCTCCGGTGAGGAGCGCAGTGTGGATGTTGGCGGTGTCGGTCGTCGCCGTCGGGGCGCTGCTCCTGTTCGTCTTCCCGACCCGGACGCTCGTCGAGCAGCGTCACCAGATCGCCGCGGTGCGCCACGAGATCGCGCTCCTCGACGCCGAGAACGCCCACCTACGCCACGAGGCGGCGGACCTGCAGCGGCCGGCGACCATCGAGCGCATCGCCAGGGAGGAGTTCGGACTGGTGATGAAGGGGGAGAAGGCCTACGCCGTGCTCGCCCCGCCCTCGGCCGCGGCGCGCCGAAGCGCCCGGGCGGCTCACCCCGCCGGCAGCGCGAGGACCGCTCCGGCCGCCCACGATCCCTGGTGGCGCTCCTTGGAGCTGTGGCGCGATCTCTGACCCGGGCCGACCCGAACCGACCTGATCCGCCGGGCCGTGGGCGCCGTCACGGTTCCCAGACGGCGTGGTCGTGGGCGAAGACCACCCGGCGAGGGTCCAGTTGCGCCAGACGGTCGACCCACGCCGGCGTGAGCGGCAACACGGCGTCGTGGCGGTCGCGGCCCGCCTGCCAGGCCGCCACGTCCGCCCCGTAGGCGCTCGCCCCCTCGTGGCTCTGGCCGGCGACGATCACGGTGCCGTCGTCGAGGCGCACGACGAGTGACTGGTGCCCTGCGGTGTGACCCGGCGTCGGCACCACGATCACACCGGGAAGGACCTCCGCCTCACCATCGACCTCGAGGTACTGCAGGCCGGGCGCGTCGACCAGCTCCGGGAGCGTGTAGTCAGCCCCCCGGGCCAGCTCCAGCTCGGTTCGCTGGGCGACCACCGGGCGGCCGGCCAGCGACGGGTTCCCGCCGCAGTGGTCGAAGTGCAGGTGGCAGTTGACCACCAAGGTCACCTCGGCGACGCTGGCGCCGGCTGCGGCGAGCGCCTCGGGCAATGGTCGTCGACGGGGGCGGTAGTGGGCGTCGAGCTCGGGGTGGCTGCCCATGCCGGTGTCGAAGAGCACCAGTCCGTCGGGGTGGCGGACGAGGTAGCCCAGGCACGGCTCGACCCGGCTCGACCCGGTGCCCGTCTCCTCGGCCGGGCGGACGAAGTAGCCGAAGTCCACGCGCTGTACCGACGGAGCGTGCATCCATGCAGTCTGCACTGCTGGCGCGGATCCTCGGCCACGCTCTCTCCTGTCGCGCCCTTCGATGATGCGCTTCAGGCTGTGGCGGCGACCCTGGTGCAGGCGGCGACCCCGGCGGCGTGGTCGGCGACCATCGAAGAGCCGAGCCCGACCAGGCTCGCCACGCGGGCGTCAGCGGTGCGGTAGTAGGCGTAGCGCCCGGAGCGGCGCACCTCGACGAGCCCGCAGGAGGCCAGGCAGGCGAGGTGGGCCGAGACGCGCCCTTGTGATAGGCCGACATGGGCGACGCAGTCGTTGCCGGTGCGCTCCTGCTCGGCGCAGAACGCGAGCAGGGCGAGGCGGGTCGGGTCGCCGAGGGCGCGATAGAAGCGGGCGAGCAGCTCGCGCCCTGCCGGATCGGCGGGGACCTGCGGTACGCCGTGGGCGGCGACGGCGCCAGCGGGGCTCATGCGGCGCAGCAGGAGAGCTTGGCGACGTCGGTGGTGAAGGACTGGGCGGCGAGCTTGATCCCTTCGGCCATCGTGAGGTAGGGCGTCCAGGTCGTCGCCAGCTGCTCGACCGTCATGCCCGCCTCCAGGGCGTAGGTGGCGGCCAGGATGGCGTCCCCGGCGCCGTCTGCGGCCATGTGGACGCCGACCACCTTGCCCGTCTCGGCCTCGGCCACGATCTTCACCACGCCGCGAGTATCGCGGTTGACGATCGCCCGGGGCACGTAGCAGAGCGGCAGCACCCGGCAGGTGCAGGCGATGCCGGCCGCTCGAGCCTGGGCGTCGGTGAGCCCGACCGAGGCCAGGTTGGGGCTCGTGAAGGTCACCCGAGGGAGGTGGCGGTAGTCGAGGCTGCGCCCGGCGCCGGAGAAGGCGTTGTCGACCACCATGGTCCCCTGGGCGGCGGCGACGTAGACGAACTGGGGGGCGCCGGTCACGTCGCCCGCCGCCCAGATCCGCGCGTTGGTGCTCCGGAGCCGGTCGTCGACGACGACCGCTCCCGACGGCCCGGTGACGACCCCGACGGAGCCGAGGAAGAGGCCCTCGGTGGCCGCCCGCCTCCCGGTCGCCATCAACAGCTGCTCGGCGACGACCTCCCGGCCATCGGCGGTGCGCACCGCCACGCCGCCGCTAGCGCCGCCGGCACCGCTCACCTCGGCGAGGCGCGCCGAGGTCCGCACCTCGACTCCTTCGTCTCGGAGCACTCCGACGAGCACCTCCGACAGCTCGGGCTCCTCGCCCGGTGCGAGGCGGTCGAGCGCCTCGATGAGGGTGACCCGGGAGCCGAGGCGTGAGAAGAGCTGGCCGAGCTCGAGGCCCACGTAGTTGCCCCCGACCACCACCAACGACTCGGGCACGCGTTCGATGGCCAGCGCGCTGGTCGAGCCCAGGTAGCCGGACTGTGGCAGGCCGGGGACATCGGGTACCCACGGTGCAGCCCCGGTCGCAACGAGGTAGTGGGCCGCCTCGATCCGCTCTCCTGCGACCTCGAGTGCGGGGCCGGCGACGAAGTGGGCGTCACCCCGGCGCAGCTCCCAGCCGTGGTCGGCGGCCAGGTCCTCGTACTTCTGCTTGCGCAGCCTGCCGAC
>JAKARG010000475.1 GCA_021819345.1 Actinomycetes bacterium
GACGGCCCCTTCTCGCGCTTCGCAGGGATCGAGCGCTGCATCGTCGTCCTCGGCGAAGAGGGACTGCTCCTCGACGTCGGGGGAGTAGAGCACCGTGTCGACCCGCTACGACCCTTCGTGTTCCCAGGTGACGTCGCCACCTCGGCCCGGCTGCTCTCAGGTCCGGTGCGCGACCTGAACGTGATGACCCGTCGCGGGGTCGTGGTCGCCGAGGTAGAGGTGCTCGGCATCGGGGGCGGTAGCCGCATCGAGCTCGCGGTCGGCCCCCGGGGTGACCTGCTGGTGGTCGCGGTGTCCGGGCGACCGAGCGTGACTGCTGCCACCCCGGCCGGCACCGGCCCTGCCGGCACCGGCCCTGCGGGCACCGGCCCGCTCCCGCTTGCCGCCGGCCCGGACCAGCGGGACCCGATCGAGCTCGGTCCTCTAGATGCCTTCCACTGCCAGCACCGGGGGGCGGTCTCCCTCGGGGGCGAGGGGTTGGTAATCGCGGTCCGCCTCGAGAGGCTGGGTCTCGAGAGACTGAGTGAGGCCCTGCCGATCCGAGCGAGCGGGGGCTAGCGGTAGCGCCGGGCGCGGCGGTCGCTTGCCGGCTTGCGCCGAGCCTCAGCCAGGACCGGGGACCTCGCCTGGCCGAGGTCGGCCCAGGTCGAAGCCCAGGCTCCGCTGAAGCTCGCCTCGGTGGAGCTCGGACGGTGCCCAGAAGCCCGGGAGCGGTGCGGTAGCGCAGCCTCCGGCAGCGTATCGGGCGAGGCGGGCAAGGTCGGCGGGGTCCAGGATGGCCACGGCGTCGTGGATGACTCCCGGACCGAGCTCGTGCAGCGCTCGATCGCCGGTGCTCCGACGAGGGGGGAGGTCGGAGGAGAGGAGCACCACCGGCGAGATGCCGCGGGCGGCGAGCACGCTGGCCCTGCCCAGGCACTTCCAGAGGACGTCGGTGCGCAGCAGGCCTGCCGCGCTCGAGGTGAAGGCTCCGGTGACGTCGAAGTACCACAGCGTCCCGTCGGCGTCCCGGGCCACGACGGCGACGACGATCCCGACGCCGTGGACCCGCCGATCACGCTCGACTACCTCGAAGCCTGCGCCTGCGACGACGTCGACGGCGAGCTCCTGGGCTGCCCTGCGCTCCCCGGGGCGGGCGGGTGGCGAGGACGCTGGAGCGGTTCGCCCCGCCACGACCCGGTGGGCTGCATGGCGGCTCAGCGTTGCCCGCTCCTGCTCGACGCGCTCCGCTGCTGCCGACACGTAGGCCGGGTCCGTGTCGTAGCCGACGTAGCGCCGCCCGGTGCGCAGAGCGGCCACTGCTGTGCTCCCCGAGCCGAGGAACGGGTCGAGCACCAGGTCGTCCCGGAAGGTGTAGAGCTCGATCAGCCGCTGCGGGAGCTCCACGGGGAACGGGGCAGGGTGACCCACCCGCCGGGCGGACTCGGGCCGGATCTCCCAGACGTCGAGTGTCGCTTCCAGGAACTCGTCGGTGGAGATGGACGCTTCGTGGGGGAGACCCCTGGCGCGCCGCTCGTCCATCCCGAGCGCACGGTCGAAGCGACCCTTGGAGGCGACCACGATCCGCTCGGTGATGTCGCGCAGCACCGGGTTGGTGGGCGAGCAGAAGGATCCCCAGGCACAGGAGCCGGAAGCGCCGCTCGCCTTCTTCCAGACGATCTCGCCACGCAGGAGCATGCCGAGGTCGTCGTCGAGGATCCGCACCACGTCGGCCGAGAGCGAGCGGTAGGGCCTGCGTCCGAGGTTGGCGACGTTGACCGCCATCCGCCCCCCTGGTTCGAGCACTCGGAGGCACTCGGCGAGCACGTCTGCGAGCAACCCGAGGTACTCCGCGTACGAGGCCGGGATGACCCCCTCCCCGAGGGCCTCCTCGTACTGCTTGCCGGCAAAGTACGGTGGCGAGGTCACGACGAGCGCTACCGAGCCGTCCGGCAGCTCCGACATCTTGCGTGCGTCGGCACAGACGAGGCGTTCCTTCAGGTCGAAGGGGGGTGCCAGGTCCTCCTCCGAGGAGATCGACCTCGGGGTGAAGCGGGCGTAGAAGCCGCTGGCGTCGTGGCTCTCTCGTGCCCCTGAACCGAAGTTGCTCGTCGAGGTCGCCCCCGCCCGGCTGCGTCGGCGACGGGCTGCCGGCGCCTCGTCGCCATCCGTCCGGGCCATCGAGCACCAGACCCTAGCCAGCAACAGCTCGATCCAGTTGGGGCTCCGTGCCTCGTCGCCGGCGCTTGCCGATCCGGGAGGCGGGCTGGTGCCAGGAGTGAGAGGCTGGGAAGATGGGTGTCGGAGTCGTAGCCATCGACCACGTTCAGCTCGCCATGCCGGCCGGCCGTGAGACCGAAGCCGAGGCCTTCTGCTGCGGCCTTCTCGGCTTCAGCGTCCTGGCGAAGCCGGAGCCACTCGCGTCGCGCGGCGGGCGGTGGTTCGCCTGCGGCGAAGTCCAGGTCCATCTCGGTGTCGAGCAGGACTTCCGGCCGTCCCGCAAGGCCCATCTCGCGCTTCGGATCGACGGCCTCGACGGTCTTGTCGCTCGGATCGAGGAGTCGGGAGCGAGCTGGCGGTGGGACGGAGTCCGCCGGCTGTACCTCGACGACCCCTTCGGGAACCGCCTCGAGCTCATCGATGATGAGGGGGGCTCGGATCCAGGCCCGTACTCGGACGACCTCTAGCGCTAGGGCTGGTCGGAAGGTGTGACCCTGCAACTCAGCTGGTGATCTTGCTGGACACGGGCGAAAGCCCGACGTTGCGCCCACGCTGATGGCAACCAGTGTGAACCGGACGGCCGTTCTCGATCGAGGTCGGGCCCCCACGGATCCAGGGTCGTACATGGTCGTACTCTTCCGTCCCCTTGATGAGTTTATTGCCACATATGCCACACACCCCATCGAACTTGTCCCAGAGCTGTTGCTTCTGCTCCTCAGTGAACAGCCTGCCGGTATCGTAACCCGAAATTTGCAGGTCTTTGAGCTTCGTGTTCGCGAACCAGTGGTAGTGCTTTGCGATCTGGCCCGCTGACGAGACTCTCCCGACAGGCTCGGGCTCGGCAAGCGCAGAACTATCGTCCCACGTCATCTTCGAGAGT
>JAKARG010000476.1 GCA_021819345.1 Actinomycetes bacterium
GCCCCCGGGGCCACTTCGGCCCTCCGGCTGCCGGTCGCGGACCAAGACCCAAGAGCCGGAGCCGAACCGGCGCCCCCCGCTCCCCGTCGCGCCTCGCCGTCTCCGCCACGAGGGTGGCTCCCGGCCGTCCCCGCTCCAAGTCGGTCCAGCAGAGGTTGCCCCCCCGGCGCGTGGCCCTGCGACGCGTGACCGCGCACCGCGTGACCGCGCATCCCGTGAGCTCTGGCGCCAGCCTGCCGTTGGACCTGGCGCCCATCGGCTCCCCGCTGCTCCCCGGGTTGCCGGTCGCCATCCCACGCCTCGTCCCACGAGCAGTGGTGCGCCAGGTGGTCCACCGTGACCTCCCGCTGGCCATCGTGGTGCTCTTCGCTGTGTTCCTGCTGGTCCAGGCGGTCGTCGACCGCCGGGACCCGCGCCTCGACCTCGCCCCCCGCAGGCGCGACGAGGGCAGCGGGCAGGGGTCGGCTTGACCAGGCCACCTCCGCTCAGCTCCGCCGACCTGACCAGCCTCGACGAGCGTCTCGGGCTGTTGCTCGTGCTTCGCGCCGGCCTCGTCGCAGCGGTCATCGCGATCGCCCTGGGCACTCCCGGCGAGCTCGCCGGCCGGCCCTCTCCTGTGATCGGGGCCAGCCTCGGGTACCTCGCCGTGGCGGTGGCCGGCGAGCTCGCCTCCCGGCTACGTCCCTCGACGCGGGTCGCGTTGCACCGCTTCTTGCTGCCCGTCGACGTCCTCTGGCTGGCCTGGGTGCTCGTGCCCGCAGGCGGGGCGGTGCGCCCGACGGTTCTGCTCCTCGCGGTGGAGCTCGCGGGTGTGACCCTCCTCGCCAGTGTTCGTAGCGGGATCCGTGTGGCGCTCTGGGAGTCTGCGGTGCTCCTCGCTGCCCGGCTCCGCTGGCTCGCGAGCCGCCTCGCGGCCGCGCGGCCGACCGACAGCGCCCGGGCGTCGACCGACATCGCCCGGGCGTCGACCGCCGAGACCACCCTGGCGGTCGCTGGCCTCTGGGCGCTGGTCGCCTGCGTGGGCTGGTTCTCCATGGTCAGCGAGCGCGAGCTGCGGCGTTCCAAGCGCGAGCTGGCGGCGCTGACCTCGATGGCGGCAGAGCTCGAAGCCCACCCGAGCGACGCCGAGATCCTCGAGTCGTTGCTCGGGGCCCTGCAGGATGCTTTTGCCGTGGACCAGGTGGTGGCGGTCTGGGACGACGAAGAGCAAGTGGAGGTGTCGGCTCGGCCGGGGCGGGGTACCCGGGCGACCTCGGCCCTCCTCGACGAGAGCGCCACCCGGGCGGGGCCTTTCCAATCAGGGTGGAGGGACGAGATCACCGACGAGCTGTGGTCGAGCCGCGACCCGATCGTGCTGCGAGCGGCTTCCGGGGGGACGGTGGCTTCGCTCCTTCCGGAGGCTCGGGAGATGGTGGTCCTGCCCCTCGGCCCGGACGGGGGTCACAGGGGCCTGGTCGCTGTGGCGGTTCCCGATCGCCGGCTCTCACGCCGGACGCTCGCCGCGCTCCGGCAGTTCAGCTCCCTGGCGACCCTTTCGCTGCGCAACGCCCGGCTCCTCGTCGAGCGCGAGCGTCTCGCCATGCTCGACGGGCTGACCGGTCTGGCCAACCGTCGGTCGCTCGACCGGACCCTCACGGCAGAGGTCGAGCGGGCCAGGCGCAGCGGCGAGCCGCTCAGCCTGGTGGTGGTCGACATCGACCACTTCAAGCAGGTCAACGACGTCCGGGGCCACCAGGGAGGAGACGAGGTGCTGAGGGTCGTGGGCCGACTGCTCGCCGGCTCGGTCAGGGCCAGCGACACCGCCGCTCGCTACGGCGGGGAGGAGTTCGCCTTGGTGCTTCCGTCGTGTGGGGTCGGCGGCGCCATGCGAGTCGCCGAGTCGGCCCGCTCGGCGGTATCGGGCTGCGCCGAGCTCGGGGGTCTGACGCTCTCGGCCGGGGTCGCAGTTCTCGGACCCGGGGCAGCCGACGCCGCCTCCCTGGTCGCCGCCGCCGACGGAGCCCTCTACCGATCGAAGCGCGAAGGTCGCAACCGGGTCACGGTTGCCGCTCCAGTGGAGGAGCCGCCTCCCGTCGAGGAGCGGCCTCCCGTCGACGAGCCGCCGTCCGGGCAGGGGCTGCCGGCTGCGCAGGAACCGGCGAGCGAGCCGGCTCCTGCGGGCGCACGGGTCGTGGACCTGAGGGTCGGTGCTCGGGAGTCGGAGAGCGGAGCCGACTGACCTGCTCGTTCGGCTGGTCGGCCGGGGTGGCGAGGGCGCAGCGTCTCCACCGCCGGCGGGGCATCATCTGGGGATGGCGAGCGAGCCGCTCCTGCGTGCCCTGCGCGGTGTCGTCGGCGAGCAGCATGTCCTCGCCGATCCCGACACCACTGTCGGCTACGAGACGGACTGGCTCGGCCGCAGGAGGGGGGCGGCCGCGGCGGTGGTCCGGCCCTGCGACGCAGTCGAGGTCTCCGGGATAGTCGCAGCCTGCGCCCACGCCGGGGTGCCGATCGTCGCCCAGGGCGGGAACACCGGCCTGGTCGGCGGAGGCGTGCCCCGCGGGGGGGAGGTGGTGGTCTCGACCGCCCGGATGTCGTGGATCGCCGAACCCGACGCCGACGCCCGCCAGGTTGCCGCCGGCGCCGGCGTGACGCTCGGCGCGCTCCGCTCGGTGCTCGCCCCGAGCGGCCTCGACGTGCCCGTCGACCTGGCGTCGCGGGATCGGGCGACGCTAGGTGGGATGGTGGCCACCAACGCCGGCGGGCTCCGGGTGCTGCGCTACGGCCACACCCGGGCACACCTGGCCGGCGTCGAGGCGGTGCTCGCCGACGGCTCGGTCCTCTCGCGGATGCGAGGGCTCAAGAAGGACACCGCCGGCTACGACCTGACGGGGCTGCTCTGCGGCAGCGAGGGGACGCTGGCGGTCGTCACCTCCGTGCTGCTGAGGCTCGTGCCTGCCGAGGCGGACCGGGTCACCGCCCTGCTCGGCGTGGAGTCGCTGGTCGACGCCCTCCGAGTCGTCGCTCGCCTGCGCTCCCGCCTGGAGGGGTTGGAGAGCGCCGAGATCATGTTCTCCGAGGGGGTCCGCCTGCTGG
>JAKARG010000477.1 GCA_021819345.1 Actinomycetes bacterium
GGCGACGGCGAGCTCGACGCCCTCGACCGGCAGCCCGGCGGCATCGAGCACGGCGAGGGCGACGGGGAGCCCGGCGACGACCCCGGCGGCGCGGGAGCGGACCTCGCCGACGTCGACGGTCGCTACGTCCACGGTGGCCGCCGTCGTGACGTCGGGGCCGTAGCGGAGGTCCTCGGCGAGCGCAGCGCGCACCGTCACCTCGACGCCGGCGGGGTCGAGGCCGGCCCCGGCGAGCGCTGCGAGCACCTCGGGCGAGAGGCTCATCGCCGGCTGCCCGTAGGGGCCGGCGCGGGCAGGAGCGAGAAGATCGCCTTCCCGCCCTCGACCCGCACGGACAGGCGCCGCTGCCACTCGGGCCTCGGCTCGGGGTGGTCGCTGCGGCGGTGGCAGCCCCGGCTCTCGGTGCGGGTGAGGGCCGAAGCGGCGAGCAGGGTCGCCACGGCGTGGAGGTTGGTGGCCTCCAAGCCGGCGAGGTCGAGCCTTCCCCGGGCGGGCTCGGGGTGGGCGAGCAGCTCGACCAGGTGCTCCAAGCCCTCCCCGTTGCGCAGCACCCCGGCGTGGCGGGCCACGGCGTCGGCGCGCCCGTCCCGGCCGGCCGGGTCCACGCCCCAAGCTCCGGCCGTTCCCCGGCTGGGCGCACCGCCGGGGGAGCCCGGGGCAGCGGAGCCCGGGGCAGCGGTGCTGGGGGCAATGGCGCTTCGGGGATCGGCGCTTCGGGGATCGGCGCCGAGTGGCCTGCTCTCGGTCCCTCGGGGCGGGGCTGGCGCTCGGCCTGCCAGGTGTCGGCCGAGGCGCCGGCCGGCGGTGAGCGCCTCGGTGAGCGAGTTGGAGGCGAGCCGGTTGGCGCCGTGCAGCCCGGTCGAAGCCGCCTCGCCGATCGCCCAGAGGCCCGGCAGCGACGTGGCCCCCTCGAGGTCCGCGCGGACCCCGCCGCAGCAGTAGTGGGCTCCGGGCACCACCGGGATCGGCCCGACCGCCGGGTCGATGCCTGCCTTCCTGCACGAGGCGGTGACCGTCGGGAACTCGCTCTCGATCCGCTCCCGTCCGAGACCGGTGGCATCGAGCCACAGGTGCGCCGCCCCGGTCGCCGCCATCCGCTGGTGCATGGTGCTCGCCACCACGTCGCGAGGGGCGAGGTCGCCCAGCGGGTGTACGCCGGCCATCACCCGCCGGCCGGTGTCGTCGACCAGCACCGCCCCCGCCCCCCTCAGGGCTTCGGTGACGAGCGGCCGGCGCCCGCGCCCGCCGGGTTGCCAGAGCAACGTCGGGTGGAACTGGACCATCTCCACGTCCGCGAGCTCGGCACCGGCCCGGGCTGCCGCGGCGAGGCCGTCACCGGTGACCCCGTCGGGGTTGGTGGTCGAGGAGTAGACCTGGCCGTAGCCCCCGGTGGCGAGCACCACCGCTGCGGCATGCACCACCCCGAGGTCGAGCCGGCCGCCCTCGCCGACCCGCCCGGCGAGCACGCCGACGCAGGTGCCGTCGTCGTCGACGATCAGGTCGACGATTGCGGTGGGGGCCGCCAGGCGCAGCCTGCCCGAGCCCGCCGCCGACTGCAGCTCGCCGGCGAGCACCCGGTGGACCTCGGCACCCGAGGCGTCGCCTCCGGCGTGCACAATGCGCCTCGCCGAGTGCCCCCCCTCGAGGCCGAGGTGCCCGAGGTCGAAGGCAGCACCGAGGGTCGTGAGGCGCACGACCTCGCCGGGGGCCGAGTCGACCAGCGCGGCCACCACCGCGGGGTCGCACAGGCCGGCGCCGGCCTCCAGGGTGTCGGTCAGGTGGGCCTCGGGGGAGTCGGCGGGGTCGAGGACCGCAGCCAGGCCTCCTTGTGCCCAGGGGGTCGAGGCTCCCATCCCGAGGGGCGCCTTGGCGAGGACCAGGACGTCGGCCCCGTTGGCGGCCGCCTCCAGCGCGACGCTCGCCCCGGCGGCGCCGGCGCCCACCACGACTACGCCGGCCCGGTCCTCCCAGGTGAGCGGGGCGCTCGGGAGGCTCGGGAGGCGGGCCGGGAGCCATCCGAGCGTGCCCGGGGCGCCGGGGCCGCCCCCCAGAGGAGTCACTCCCCACCCCCGGGGGTACCGACCGCGACCATCGCCTCGACGGCCCGGCGGGCCCGCATGGCCACCCCGGGGTCGAGATCCACCTCGAAGGTTCCCTCGGTCAGGCAGCGCAGCAGCGCCTCGGGGGTGGTCATCTTCATGAAGCGGCACTCCGCCCGGGGATCCACCGCCTCGAAGCTCACCGCCGGGTTGGCCCGGCGGAGCTGGTGGAGCATGCCGGTCTCGGTGGCCACGAGCACCCGGGGGGCGCTCTCCCGGCGCGCCGCGTCCAGCATCCCGCCGGTCGACAGCACCCGGGTCCGCCCGGCCGGCAGGTCCCCGGTGCCGGCCATCCAGAGCGCCGCGGTGGTGCAGCCGCATTCGGGGTGGACGTAGATCGAGGCGTCGGGGTCGGCACCGACCCTGGCCCGCAGCTCGGTCGGGCCGATCGCCGCGTGGACGTGGCACTCGCCCATCCACAGGTGCATCCCGTCGCGAGACAGGCTGCGCTGCACGTGGGCGCCGAGGAACTGGTCGGGGAGGAACAGCACCTCCCGCTCGGGGGGGATCCCGGCGACCACCTCCACGGCGTTGGCCGAGGTGCAGCAAACGTCCGAGAGCGCCTTGACCTCGGCGCTGGTGTTGACGTAGGCGACCACTGCTGCGCCGGGGTGCTCGGCCTTCCAGGCCTCGAGGTCCGCCGCAGTGATGCTCTCGGCGAGCGAGCAGCCGGCGTTGCGGTCGGGGATCAGGACCGTCTTGTCGGGGGAGAGGATCTTGGCGGTCTCGGCCATGAAGTAGACCCCGGCCATGACGATGGTCCGGGCGGCGGACGACGCTGCGAGGCGCGACAGGGCGAGGGAGTCGCCGACGTGGTCGGCCACGTCTTGGATCTCGGGCGACTGGTAGTTGTGGGCGAGGATCAGCGCGTCCCGCTCGGTGGCGAGACGGCGCACCTCTGCGGCCCAGTCGCTCGGCAGTCCATCGGACATTCCACGGCCTCCCAGTGGCTCCCAGGTTTACGCCTGAT
>JAKARG010000478.1 GCA_021819345.1 Actinomycetes bacterium
CGGGCTGGCCGCCGCCTGGCTCCTGGCAGGCCAGGGGCGGCGAGGACGCGCCTCGGCGCCCGTGCCGGCGGTCGTGGTGTTCCTCGCCAGCTGCGTGCTCGGCGCGCCGAGTGGGCGGGTCCTCGTGGTGGCCCTCGAGGTCCTGGCCCTCGGCGTGCACTTGCTGGTCGAGCGGGCCGCCGAGAGGGCCGACCCTTCCCAGTGGGTCTCGGGGACCACGGCACCGGGCCTCCGACGACCCGGCCGGGTCGGATTGCGCATCGTCGTGCTCGCAGCGGTCGGCGCGGTCGTCGTCGCGGCTCTGCCCGGCCCCGACGGCCACGGAGTGCTCGGCTGGAAGACGATCGGCCAAGCTGGGCCCACCCGGATCATCGTGAGCCCGATGGTGTCGATCTCGACGCGCCTCGTCGACAACGCCCGAGCCGACGTCTTCACCGTCCGCAGCTCGGCGCCGGCATACTGGCAGCTCACCACGCTCGACGATTACTCGGGGAGCACCTGGCAGGCCAGTCGCGCGTCGTATGAGAGCATCGACGGGCCGCTGCCGACCGGGGGCTCTCAGGCGGCGCCGAGAGGCACCCGGGTGGTGGTCGAGCACTTCCACATCCAGGCCCTCGACTCCCCCTGGCTGCCTTCGGCCTTCGAGCCGGTCTCGATCCGGGGAGCCTCGGGGGTGCAGTACAACCAAGAGACCGGGAGCATCCTGTCCAAGCGCTCCACCGCCGACGGGGAGACCTACACCGTCACCGCTCTCGAGGTGCTCGCCACCCTCGACGCCAAGAAGCTCGAGGGCGCACCGGCGCTCGGGCACTCCGACCCGCCGCCGGACTCGACCGAGCTGCCCGCCTCGGTCCCCCGAGCGGTGAGGGCACTGGCCCACCAGATCGTGGCGCAGGCCCACGCCCACAACGAGTACGCAGAGGCCCTTGCCCTCCAGGACTACTTCTACGGGCCGGAGTTCACCTACAGCCTGGACCCGCCGGTCGACGGCTCCGGCGTCGACGCGATCGACACCTTCTTGTTCCAGACCAGGACCGGCTACTGCCAGCAGTTCGCCGGCTCCTTCGCCGTCCTCGCCCGCTCCATCGGGTTGCCGACCCGCCTCGCCGTCGGGTTCACCACCGGCAACCCGATCGGCCACGACCTCTACCAGGTGACCGACGCCGACGTCCACACCTGGCCGGAGGTGTGGTTCCCTCACTACGGGTGGATCCCCTTCGAGCCGACCAAGGGAACCCCCGGGGACGGGTTCGCGATCCCAGGTGCAGCCGCGGTCACCGGCAACACCTCCCGGATCTCGCCGAGCATCGAGGGCTCCACCCTGCCCAACCCGAACCGGGTCACCGTGCCGACCGCCCCGGTGGGAGCCGGAGCGCCGGGAGCGGCCTCCGGCTCGGTTACCCGCAGCGCCCTCGGCTCGTCTGGCGCCGACCGCCGCCACCCAGAGGGAGCCCCGAGCGCCCCGGCGCCGGCCAGGCACCGGCCGACGCACGCTGGGAGCGCTCGGAGCAGCGGCGCCCCCGCCCGGTCGCGCCCACTGCGCCCGGCGACGAGCAACCTGGCCTGGGTGCTCGAGGTGCTGATCGGCGCGGCGGCGGCCGCCGCCTCGTTGGCGGTCGCCAACCGCTGCGCCGCGGCGTTACGTCACCGCTGGCGGGGCCGCCGCGCCCGTGCCGCCGGGCCCGCCAGCGCTGAGGCTGCCTGGTTGCACTGGCAGGAGCTGACCGAGTCGCTCGCCACACTCGGCATCCGCCGCAAGGCCTGGGAGACCGCACCGAGCTTCGGTGCGCGGGCCGGCTCGGCGCTCGACCCGAGCGGGCGCACGGCACAGCAGCTGGCGGCGGCTGGGGTGGCGATGGACACCGTCTCGTGGTCCGACCCACGGCTGCGCCCCGACGCGCCGGACCTCGCCGCCGTCACCGCCGAGGTGCGCCGCCTGGTCGTGCGCCGCCGGCGGGTCCGCGACCGTCTCCGCGTCGCCTTCGATCCCCGCCTCTCGTGGCGCAGCCCACGTGACCACCACGACGGGCGGGTCCCAGTCGGTGGCCCGTCGCGGGCGGCGGGGGGCCGGCCTCCGGCGGCACCCGCCAGAGCGAACAAACCCGTCGGGGCCTCCGGGTGGGCCCGGGGCGCCTGACCAACTTTGCCCGGGGGTTGGTCCGCTCGGCGGTCCGGCCGGGCCGTCGCCGGCGAGCTGGCCTGGTGGCTCCGCCGGCGAGCCGGGCGGGCCACTCGGCGGGGCTCTCCCGGCCGGGCCGTCGCCGGCGAGCTGACTGGGTCCCCTAGCCGACCACATCTGGTCCCCTACGGGACCCAGTCCGCGCCGAGCCTCCCAGTCCGCCGCCCTGGGTGGTGTGGTCCACCACCCTGCATGGGCCCTCCCCCCTCGGTCACTTCCTCTCCGGCCCGAGGGACCCCGCCACCGCCGATCCAGCGAGCGGTCTGCCCGCACCCGGAGGGCCGACGCCATGGGAAGGCCTGGCTAGCCGCCGGCGTCGATCAGGAGGGGTCGTTGCGCCCCTCGCCGAAGCGCTGACGCCAGCGGCGGGCGGCCTGGCCCGTCACGTCGGTCCAGGACGACTCGTGGAAGGCGGCCGAGACCTGGCTCCAGCCGTGGCGACCCATCGCGCGCAGGTTCTGCACGAACACCACAGCCGCTACCACCATCACGAGGAACCCGACCAACCCGAGCACCCAGCTCACCGCGAGCGAGAATAGGAGGAGCAAGAGCCCGGCGAAGAAGCCGAGCGCCGCCCACCGGCAGCGCCGGGCCAGGAATCGCGGGAGGGTGGTGGAGGCGATCCGCTTTGCCGACTCGGGGTCCTCGGCGTAGAGCCTCTGCTCCATCTGCTCGAGGATGCGCTTGTCGTCTTCCGAAAGGGGCACTTCCGCACCTCCTCCTCTCCGCTGGGCAAAGATTCTCGCGCCGCGGCCGGGCTAGGGCAACGCAGCAGGAGGGGCGCCAGCGACCGGTGCCCAGCGGTTGTCGTCCGGGCGGCCGACCCGCAACCTCCCGTCCGCGACGAGCGCCCCGGGGCCGACCGATTGGTCCCCGAAACGAGC
>JAKARG010000479.1 GCA_021819345.1 Actinomycetes bacterium
CCCGGCGTCGGCGGGCGACTCCTTGGCGGTATGGAACTTGGCGCTGGCCGGCCAGGAGGAGAGACCGCAGCTTACGGCGAGCGCTGTCGACATCCCCGGGGTCGATGACCGCCACGGCGAAGAGCATGACGCCGGACCGCTCGCTCTCGTCGCTGAAGGCCCACATGAGTTTGGTCGTGCCCCGGCTCTACGTCAGCGCCGGGTGGTCCGCCGGGGCCTGCACGGCGTCAGCGAGGAGCTCTTCGGTCCGGTCGGCCAGCGATCGGTTGGTTACCTCGCCAGGATCGCAGCACTGATCCCTCTCCCTTGCGGCAGGGCGTCCGCAAGGCCACGATGGCGCTGGTGCTCGGGTTCTCCGGCAGGGCCCGTGCGGAGCGGAAGACGTCATCGAGGCGGTCGGTGAGCGCCGCGTTGAGAGCGGGAAAGAGATGGCCGTAGACGTTGTGGACGATCAGGGATTCTCGCGTTCTGCGATCAACAGAATTCGCGGTGATCTGGCCCGGTAGTGCCCTCCGCGGGTGTTGGGTTGATCGGTAGTTGTAGTCGGTCGTCGTTGTCGGATCAAGCATCGGTCGGGTGCGGCCCGGCCGACGGCACGTTGGGTCTGCGGGAACTGCTCGGAGCTGTGGGTCGATCGGATGGGACGGACACTGATGCCGTCGGCCTGGCCAGTCGCACCCTTGGACCGGCGGCCCCCGGCTCCTCGCTGCTGTTGGCCCGCCCGCAGCCTTGCCGTGATGGGCGACCGTTGCGGCGCCGGCGACGTCCACGCCGGCCGGTGCAGCGGTGAGCACGACGACGAGGACGGCCAGAGGGACGAGCGCCATCACGCCTTCACCGCCTCGGCCAGTGCCTGGTGCTCACGCATGCGCCAGGAGGGACCCCTGATGTTGAACACGACGGCCCGGTGCATGAGGCGGTCCAGGATCGCCGAGGCGACGACCGCATCGCCGAACGCCTCCCCCCACGCCGGCAGCCCCCGGTTGGTCGTCGCCAGGGTGGGGTGCCCGTTCTCGTAGCGGGCGTTGATCACGTTGAAGAACACCCGGGCCCCGTCGGCTGTGACCGGCAGCAGCCCCACGTCATCGACCACGAGCACGGTGGGAGCCGTGTAGGTGCGCAGGCGGTGGGTGAAGTTCCCGTCCCTCTCGGCTTGGAGCAGGCGCCGGACCATGTCGTCGGCGGTGGTGAAGTAGCCCCGGTAGCCGGCCTCGACCGCGAGCGTGGCCAGGGCGACCGCCAGGTGCGTCTTGCCGCAGCCGGGCTGACCGAGCAGCACGATGGGCCGTTTCTCCTCGATGAAGCGCAAGGTCGCCAGGTCCTCCACCAGCTTGGCGTCGATGGAGGGCTGGAAGGAGAAGTCGAACTCCTCGATGCTGCGCCGGTAGGGGAACCGGGCGTAGCGGAGCCGGGCGGCCAGCCGGCGGTTCTGGGTGGCGGCCGCCTGCTCGGCCACCACCTTGCCCAGGTACTCGACGTGGCTCCAGCTGGCGTCCTTGGCCTCGTCGGCGAGGGCGGCGAAGCACTCGGCCGCCCGGCCCCACTGCAGGTAGTCGAGATCGGCCTTCAACTGCTCGTAGAGGCCGGTCACGACAGCGCTCCGTAGCGGTCCTCGAGGTCGGGGACCTCCACGTCGTAGCCGGCGTAGGGGTCGGCGGGCCGGGGGGTGCGCTCGGCCGGGCCGAGGAGGCGCAGGGCCGGGCGGGTGCGCCCGAGGGCGGCCGCCTCCGCCGCCTTTCGATGCTCGGGGTCCCACACGTCGGGCGAGCCGGGAACCGCGATGGCGTGGCGGCCGACGTCCTGGCCGGCCCAGGTGATGGTGAGCTCACCTGCGTCCACCTCCTCCCGGCAGGCCACCTTCTGGCCGATGCAGGCCGGTGTCACCGAATAGCGCACGCCCTTCCAGTGGATGAGCGGGACGGCGAGGTGCACCCGGCGGGGCTCGGCATAGGCGGTGTCGTAGCGGCGCCGGGGAAGGGGTGAAAGGAACTGGCGCTCTGCCTCGAGCCGCTCTGCGGGGACGCAGCCGGTCGTCCCGTGCGCCCGGCCGTTCACCCGCCGGGCCAGCCACGCCGGTGCCAGCGCGTTGAGCTCGGCGATCGACCCGGGCGGGCCCAGGACGGCCAGCTCCTCGAGGAACGACGCCTCGAGGCCGTAGAACGGGCGCTCGATCTTGCCCTTGCGCTTGGCGTCTTTGGCCTGGCAGGCCTTGATCTCGACCCCGTGGTGCGAGCAGAAGTCGAGCGTCGGGGGGTGGAGCGAGAAGCGCTTCCCCTGGGAGCTCCCGAGGGCCCCCATCCGGTCGGTGCGCGCGACGCGTGGCACGCCACCGATGAGCTCGAAGTGTCGGACGAGGCCCTCCATGGTGTGCTCCTTGTCGACCGAGGTCGTGAACCACCAGAACAGGTGCCGGCTCCAGCACAAGATCGCCCCGAAACACCACAGGGTGTCGGCGATCTCGAACTGGCGGCCCCGCTCCGAGCAGTCCGAGAAGTCGAACTGCGATTCCTCGGCGGGCCCGGTCTCGATGGGCACCGACACTTGGGGGGCGACCCGAAAGCGTGGGCCGCGCCGGGTGCGGACCTGGCGGACGACGCTCGGGTAGGAGCCTTGGTAGCCCTCGGCCGAGATGATCTCGAACACGCTGGTCGAGAGCAGCTTGGACGGCGGGGCGATCAGCTCGTCGATGCGGGCGGCCCAGCGGGCGCCGACCACCCGCTCGGACGGGTTGACGGCCCGCTTGGGCGGCGGACCGCCGGCCTTCAGCCACTTGGAGACCGTGGCCGGGTGGTAGTCCACCTCGGCGGCGATCTCCTTGATGCTCCAGCCCTGACGCTGAAGCTCGAGCACTCGGTGCACGTACTCCTCCTGGGTCAACATGGCGGTGGTCCCTCCGGCCCTCGGTTGCATGGCGCTTCCGAGGCTGGAGGGGCCTCCACCGCCGGTGGTGGATCCCTTGGAGGAGCGCTACCGGGTCAGGTCAGCAGCGCGAATTCTGTTGATCGCCGATCGCGACTTCTCGTGATCGTCCACAGACGTCCCTACCAACGGTGCTCGAA
>JAKARG010000480.1 GCA_021819345.1 Actinomycetes bacterium
ATCTGCCCACCCGGCCCGTCGGGGTAGGTTCGCCGTCGCCGATCCGCAGCACCACCACCTCGGCGTCGACCTCGGGGGCGAGGTCGGCGGGCACCGCCCGGCCGTCGGGGCGGAACCCGGTGCGTCGCGGCGACCCGAGCTCCTCGGTCGCGCGCAGGCGGGTCGGCCCCGAGCCCCCGTGGCCACCCAGGGTGACCTGGTCGGTGGCGCACCAGAGGTCCCCGTCGGGACCGAAGGCCAGGCTCGGGTGCAGCGAATAGGCGCCGGCGGGCTCGAGGGTGGTCCGCAGCTCGGAGCCCCCGGCGGTCCTTCGCAGCACCCTCGTCCGGTAGCCGGCCTCGCCGTAGGTGGTCCAGGCGTACGCGCTCCCGCCGGCGGGCTCGGCAGCGACGGTCGGGTCCCACACGTTGCGCTCGCCGGGCTCGCTCAGTTGCTCTACCGGCCCCCAGCCCGAGCCAGGCCCTCCCGGCTCGGCTCGCCCCGCCCGGCGGCGGGAGACGACCTGGAAGCGGCCCCCGGACCAGGCCTGCCAGCACATCTCGAGGCTTCCGTCCGCCAGGCGGGTGAGCTCCTGGTTGAACGCCGGTCCGTCGCAGGTGCCGACCGGCTCGGGTGGCCCGAAGCGACCGCCGGGCGCCGCGCACGCCACGTGGACCGCCACCGGTCCCTCCTTGCGCCAGCCGAAGGCGACCCAGGCCGCCCCGTCGCCGTCGAAGGCGACCGACGGGCGCAGGCAGTCGCCCATCGCCGCCGATACGACTTGGGCTTCCTCGGTCGGGGAGCCCTGCGCGTCCAGCCGGAGCGCCTTCACCACCTCGCCCCGCCCGGCGATCCACTCGACCCAGGCCACGAGCAGGGACCCGCCGGGACCGGCGGCAACCGCCGGTCTGGCGGCCGGGGCGGAGCTCGGTAGCAGGGCGCTGCCGAGCCGGGCGAAGCCGGCGAGCCGGGGGGCCCCGGCGAGCACCTGGCGGGCACCGGCGAGGATCTCCCCGACGATCCCGCCGCCCTCGTCGACCCAGGTGTAGCGGGCCGGGTCGGGGTCCAAGGCGGCCAGGGTGGCGGTCAGGTCGAGACCGCCGGCGAACCCGGCGACCAGCTCCCGGTTGAAGGCCTCGACCTCCTCGAGGAGACGGCGGTCCGCCAGTGCGTAGGCCTCGAGGCGGTGGTCGGCTCCATCGCACTCGTGGACCACGTTCCGCTCCTCCCCTCGTCCCAGCTCGGGATGCGCCGGATCCTACCGGCCGCCGGGAAGGGGTACGCTGCGATCCGCTGTCGGATCGCGGTCGTCCTGGCGTTCCACGGCCGGCCCACCGACGCCGGCGTCGGCGTGGGCTCAGCCCCGGTGCCCGGGGGAAGCCGCCAGCACCGCGTAGAAGTCCCGCGTCCACCCGAGGAGGTAGGTGTCGGCGGGCCGCTGCTGGCCCGGGATCGCTGCTCGCAGGGAGCCGCCGGGTCGGGTGGCGACGTCGCCTTGGATCCAGTAGGGGTTGATGTCGAGCTCCATGGCGTTGGTCACCCCGGCGTCTTGGAGCGCGCTGGCCAGGTCGGCCGGCAGCGCAGCCATCGACGCGGCGTAGACGAGGTCGCCCGAGCGGTCGGTCCCGACCGCACTGCGAGCGGTCCCCGGCACCCCGTACAGCTCCGCCCCCCAGGCGGCGACGTCGCCCACCTCGGGACTGACCGTGCCGGCGGAGATGAGCGGGGTCAGGTTCTGGCGGACGCTCACCACCTGCCGGCCCCTGGCCGGCACCCCGTCCTCTCCCCAGGGGCCGACCTGGGCGGTGCCGCCGGAGTAGACGACCAAGCTGGCGTTGCCGGTGACGAGCGGGACGAGGACCCTCCCGTCGAGCTCCACCCCTCCCGATCCGGTAGAGGTCTCGAACCCGCCGTTGAAGGCGCCGATCAGCTCGGGGCGCTCGGCGGCGCTGATCGCATCGCCGTCGGCCGCGGTGACCGGGAACCCGGCGCTCGGAGGGTTCAGGCTCCCGAGGTGGAAGTCGAGCCGGAAGGTGCCGGCGTGGTAGCGGACGAGGGTGACCGAGTCGCCGTCGGGGAAGTGGTAGGTGCGGGTGTCCACGAGGATCCTGCCGGCGGTCTCGTCGACCACGGTCCACCCGGGCTGTGCCGTAGGTCGGGCGGTGGTCGTCGGTGCCGGCGTGGTGGTCGTCGGTGCCGGCGTGGTGGTCGTGGTGCCCGCCGGCCGGGGGGACCTGGTGCTCGTCGGCGATCCGGATGACGAGCGCTGCGTCGTGGCGGACCCCGGGGGGCTCGGGGCCGAGCGTGCAGCGGTCCCGCACCCGGAGGCGAGCAGGGCCAGGGCGCTCGCGGCCGCCAGCGTGGTTGCGGCCAGCCGCCTGCCGGAGCGCCCGGCTCCCGGCCGGCGGTGCTTCAGCTGGCCCACGGGAAGCCTCCTGTCTCGTGCTCGGCCCCTTCGGGGGTGACGAACCATCCCTCCCAGCCGTCCATCGCCTCGAGCACCGCCAGGAAGGCCGAGCCCCCGACCGCGAGCGCGGTCGCAAAGGCGTCGGCGCTCGCCAGGTCGGGTCCGCAGACCGTCGCCGCCCGGGCGGCGACCGGTCCGCCTGCGGGGTTCCACAGGTGCTCTCCGCGCTCGTAGGTCCCCGACGAGGCGATCGCCTCACCGGCGGGGAGCTCGACGACCCCGGCGAGAGCGTGCGGGCGCCAGGGGTGGCGCAGACCGATCCGCCACCGTCCAGATCCGTCCGGGCCGCCTCCGGCTAGCGTGGCCACGTCGCCGGCGCCGTCCACAGACCCGCCTAGGGCCCCGGCGAGCTCGAGATAGCCGCAGGCGATCTCCGTGGCCCAGCCCTTGACCATCCCGGTGGGGTCGACTCCGCCGGGTGCCGCCCACGGGTCGAACCAGCCCTCGGTCGTCTCGCGCAGCTCTCGGCACCGGCCGAGCACCGCGGCGATCTCGGGGTGGGCGCTCTCGGCCAGCTCGCCCCGGCGGACCCGGCTCATCGGGCTCTCGGGGGACCAGGTGCTGAAGACCTGGTCGACGTGGGCGAGCCAGGCGGAGATCG
>JAKARG010000481.1 GCA_021819345.1 Actinomycetes bacterium
AGTCGGCGCGGCTCCTCTCCAGGACCCGAACCTTCCGGTGGCGGCGAGCGACCCTCCGGGCGACGGCTGCGGTGCGGTCCGTCGAGCCGTTCTCCACCACCAGCACCTCTGCGTCGAGCCGCCGCTCGGCGAGGCCGGCGAGCACCCGCCCGACGGCGGCCTCCAGGTAGGCCTCCTCGTTGTGGGCGGGCAGGACCACGCTCAGGCGGGGAGCGGCGCCGACCGCAGGGCTCTCCGGCCGAGGGCTCCGGCAGGGCAGCGCGCTCATGCGGCCACCGACGCTACCGGCGTCACCAGTGCCCCCGGCCTCGGTTTGACCGGGTGGCGGCGACCGGCAACAGTCTGGGGGCCATGGCCCCCGACCGCCTCAGGGTCGCCCTCCTCGTCTACCGGGGCAATCCCCACTCGGGCGGCCAGGGCGTCTACACCCGCTACCTCGCCCGGGAGCTGGTCGGGCTCGGCCACGAGGTCACGGTCTTCGCCGGCCAGCCCTGGCCGGTCCTCGACGAGGGGACCGGGCTCGTCGGGGTGCCGAGCCTCGA
This sequence comes from Actinomycetes bacterium, assembly GCA_021819345.1. GTDB lineage: Bacteria > Actinomycetota > Acidimicrobiia > Acidimicrobiales > Palsa-688 > JAKAQB01. The sequence continues at coordinate 543 of JAKARG010000481.1, forward strand.
CCTCTACCGCCAGCCCGACCCGTTCCGACTGCCGCGCATCTCCGAGCTGCGCTCGGCCGCCGATCTCGCCGAGCTGGCGATCATGTGCAGCGGGGGGTTCCCCGAGCCGCGCACCTTCAGCTGGAGGGTGCGCCGGGTGCTGGCCGGGCAGCGAGGGCGTTGGGACGTGCTCCACGACAACCAGACATTCGGCAGCGGAATGCTCGACCTGATGGCCGAGGGGTGGCCGATGCTCGGCACGTGCCACCACCCGATCACCGTCGACCGGGCCCTCGAGCTGCGCCACGCCGGGACCTGGAGGCGCAGCCTGTCGCTCCGGCGGTGGTACGGCTTCGTGGAGATGCAGAAGCGGGTCGCCCGCCGGATGCCGCGGATCGTGACGGTCTCGGAGTCCTCGAGGCGCGACATCGTCGAGCAGATGGGGATCGAGCCCGCCCGGCTCTCGGTCGTCCCGATCGGCGTCGACCACGAGCGCTTCCGGCCGCGGCCCGAGGTGGCCGTCGTCCCGGGGCGGATCATGACGACGACATCGTCCGACGTTCCGTTGAAGGGCCTGGTACCGCTGCTCGAAGCGCTGGCCGAGCTGCGCCTGGAGCACCCTGGCGCCCACCTGGTAGTGGTGGGTCGCTTTCGCGAGGAGGGCCCCGTGCCGAGGGTGCTCGCCAGGCTCGGCCTGGACCGGGGCGCCGTCCGCTTCGTCCAGGGGGTGAGCGACGCAGAGTTGGTGCAGCTCTACGCCGAGGCCGAGGTGGCGGTGGTCCCTTCGCTCTACGAGGGGTTCTCCCTGCCGGCGGTCGAGGCGATGGCCATGGGGACCCCGCTGGTCGCGACCACCGGGGGGGCGTTGCCGGAGGTGGTCGGTGACGACGGCGTCGCCGGTCTCCTGGTGCCCCCCGGGGACCCCGGCGCGCTGTCGGGGGCCATCGGCAAGGTGCTCGCCGACCGCCAGCTCGGCGCGCGGCTGGCTACCGAGGGACGCCGCCGGGTGCTGGAGCGCTTCACCTGGCGGGCCGCCGCCGTCGCCACCGCGCAGCTCTACCGGGAGCTGATCGACCGCTCGACGCCCGGAGCCGCTGCGCCCGCCCGCCGCCACCTCGGCCGTCACAGCCCCGCCCGCCTCGCCGCCGGCGCCCGGCGTTGCTGACCGTCCGCTACGACCGCCTGGGACTGCGCCGCGGCGAGCGGTTGCTCGACCTCGGCTCCGGCGGGGGTCGGCACGCCTTCGAGGCGATGCGGCGCGGGGCGGCGGTGGTGGCCCTCGACGCAGAGCGGGCCGAGGTCGAAGCCGCCCTCGCGATGATGGACGCCCTCGCCCGCGAGGACCGGGCGACGCTCGCCACCGGGGGGAAGGGCTCCGCGACGGTAGGGGACGGGCGCCGGCTGCCCTTTCCCGATGGCTGCTTCGACCGGGTGATCGCGGCGGAGGTGCTCGAGCACGTCTTGGAGGACCGGGTGGCGATCGCCGAGCTGGCGCGGGTGCTGCGCCCGGGCGGGACCATCGCGCTGAGCGTGCCGCGCTTCTGGCCGGAGCTGGTCAACTGGGCGCTCTCCGACGAGTACCACGAGACGCCGGGGGGCCATGTGCGCATCTACCGCCGCTCGGTCCTCGAGGCCCGCCTGGTCGACGCCGGCCTGGTGGTCTCGGGCCATCACCACGCCCACGCCCTGCACAGCCCGTACTGGTGGCTGCGCTCCGCGGTCGGCGTCGGGCGCGACGACCAACGCCTCGTCGCCGCCTACCACCGCTTGCTGGTCTGGGACATCACGGCCGGCTCGCCGATCACCCGGGTCCCCGAGGCGCTGCTCAACCCCCTGCTCGGCAAGAGCGTGGTCGTCTATGCCGCCAAGCCGCTGCGCCCGGACGCTACGAGCACGCCGGAGCCGGTCGAGCCGCGCCGAGCCGTGCCCGGCGCGCCGGGGTGACCAGCCCGGAGGCCCCGGGGGTCCTCACTGCCGAGGAGGTGACGGCCAGCGCGGCGTGGATCGCTTCGGTCCAGCTGCCCGACGGGTTGATCCCCTGGTACCCCGGGGGGCACGCCGACCCCTGGAACCACGTCGAGGCGGCGATGTCCCTGCTCGTTGCCGGCCGGCGGGAAGAAGCGGAGGCGGCGCTGCGCTGGCTGGCCCGCCACCAGCTCCCCGACGGCAGCTGGTGCACCTACTACCTGGCCGACGGCGTCGAGGACCCGAGGAGGGACCCCAACGTCACCGCCTACGTGGCCACCGGCGTCTGGTTCCACCACCTGCTCACCGGCGATGACGCCCTGCTCGGGGAGCTGTGGCCGACGGTCGAGGCCGCGGTCGGCTTCGTGCTGCGCCTGCAGCAGCCCGCCGGCGAGGTCCTCTGGTCCCTCGACGCCGACGGAGCCCCCGGTCGCTACGCCCTGCTCGCCGGGTCGTCGTCGATCCTGCACAGCCTGCGCTGCGCGCTCGGGGCGGCGCGCCGCCTGGGCGACGAACGTCCCGACTGGGAGCTGGCTGCCGGTCGGCTGGCCCACGCGATC
>JAKARG010000482.1 GCA_021819345.1 Actinomycetes bacterium
TCTGAGACCCGAGCGCATACGCTCGAAGTGGGCGGAGAGCACTTCGGAGCGCAACCGGTCGACCAGCTCGGCGAAGCTGCGGCGGGCCGGCTCGTCGCTCCACTCGTAGGACTGCAGCTCGCGGATCCGCCCGGCCAGGTCGGCTGGGAGCAGGTCGAGGCGCAGGCCGGACTCGGCGGCGGCCTCGGCCAGGCGCTCGTTCCCCTCCTCCTGGGCCTTGCGGTAGGCCTCGTCGAGCGCCGCGCGCTCCCGCTCGAGGATCTCGCCGAGCTGGCGGGCGAGCTCCTCCAGGGGGGAGCCGACCTGGTGGGCCTCGAGCAGCTCCTGGCGCCGCCGGCGGACCTGCTCGAGCAGCTCCCGCAGCCCCGCCACACGACGGCCGTCGCGCTCCTCGAAGCCCCGCTGCAACAAGCGCCGGAGGGCGTGGTCCAAGTCGCCGTGGTAGAGCAGCTCGTCGGTCAGCTCGGCGAGGGCGTCGTCGGCGCCGAGCCCGGAGCCGACCTGCGTCCCGTCCCAGCGCGAGTAGCTGTAGCGCGCCATAGGACCAAGCTAACCCTCCTGCGGGCTCCCGTCTCCGGACCCGTCGGGCTTGGACCCTCGCCGGGCAGCCAGCGTGCCGGTGAGCAGCACGAGCAGGCCGTAGAGCCCGAGCGCCCCGGTCGCCCTCGGGCCGAAGGCGCTGGCCGCGATGCCGGCGGCTACCGCGAAGTCCCGCATGGCCAACGGCAACAGCAGGCCCGGCCGGCCGCTGCGCTCGACGCCGGCGGTGACCGCCACGGCGAGCAGCCCGGAGCCGGCGAGGAAGGCGGCGAGCAGTCCGGCCGCGAGCAGGTACGCGGGGCCGATGCGGACCTGGCTCGCCACCTCCCAGAGCAGCACGAGCAGCGATAGGTTGCCGACGACCCGACCGGCGTCGAGGACGACCGGGGCCGGAACGACCCGTCGGGCCACCACCCCGAGGGCCAGCGGGCCGGCGACCACCGCTGCGAGGACCACCGTCAGCCCCTCGGGAGCCGGCACCGAGGCGCCGGCGAGCAGCGACAGGACCGGTCCCGCGGCCACCACCGTGATCAGGGTGGATGCGACGAGGAGGGTGGCGGCGACGGGGACCTCCCCCGAGGCCAGGGCGGTGAGCGCCACGGAGGCGACCTCGGGCGGGGCGACGCCGACCGACAGCAGAGCGTCGCGGGTGCCACCGCTGGCGGCCCCGGCGAGCAGCCAGGCGAGCAGCGGGAGCCAGATGCTCCCGGCAACGAGGGCGGCGATCAGCCGGGCGAGCCGGGCGCCGATCCGGCTCAGGTGGCCGAGGTCCACCGCCAGCCCGGCGGTGAGCACCAGCACCGCCAGCGTCGGGTCGATCGCCCCCCGGCGATCGACCACGCGGCCGGCGCCCGGGAAGGCGACGCCGAGCGCTCCGACGGCGAGCACCGCAACCACGAGCCTGCGGTCGAGCCAGCCGGCAACGCGCCCCACGTGCTCGGGTGGCGGTCGCAGCTCGGCGGGGCGAGAGCTGGGGCTCTAGAAGGCGAGCACTGCGCGCGCCGCGCCGAGGATGTCGTCGACCTGGGGGAGGACGGCGCGCTCGAGGCCCGGCTCGTAGGGCACATGGGTGTCGAGGGCGGCGACGCGTCGCACGGGAGCGTCCAGGTCGGCGAAGCAGTGCTCGGCGATCCACGCCGCCACCTCCCCGCCGAAGCCACCGGTGAGGGTGTCCTCGTGGACGACCATCGCCCGACCGCTGCGAGCGACCGACTCACCCACCAGCTCGGTGTCCCAGGGACGTATCGAGCGCAGGTCGACGACGCCGACCGAGGCGCCCTCAGCGGCGAGGGCCAGAGCCGCCTGGCGTGACTTCTCCACCGTGGCCCCCCAGGTGACGATGGTGAGGTCGTCGCCGGGGGCCACCACCCTCCCCTTGCCCATGGGCACCCGGAACCCCGGTCCCGGCATCGGCGTGCGGGCGTAGGGCTGGCGCAGCAGGTGCTTGTGCTCGAGGAACAGCACGGGGTCCTCGCAGTCGAGCGCGCTGCGCAGCAGCCCGGCGGCGTCGGCCGCCCGGGAGGGCATGAGCACGACCAGCCCGGGGATGTGGGCGAAGATCGACTCGCCGCACTGCGAGTGCCAGATCGCGCCGCCGGTCAGGTAGCCACCGATCGGCACCCGGAGCACGAGCGGGCAGGTGAACGCTCCGTCCGAGCGCCAGCGGATCGTCGCCGCCTCGCTGCGGATCTGCTGCATCGCCGGCCAGATGTAGTCGAAGAACTGGATCTCGGCCACCGGGCGCAATCCCCGCAGCGCCTGGCCGACGGCCCGCCCGACGATGTTGGCCTCGGCCAGCGGGGTGTTGTAGCAGCGGGCCAGACCGAAGCGGCGCTGGAGCCCGGCGGTGGTGCCGAAGACCCCGCCCTTGCCCTCCACGTTGGCGAGGACCGCCTCGCGGGCGTCGGCCACGTCCTCCCCGAAGACCCGGACACGCTCGTCGGCCTCCATCAGCTCGGCCAGGGTCCGGCGGATGGCCTCCCCGAGGCCGACCAGCTCCACCTCGGGAGCCTCGGCAACCTCGAGCTGGTCCTTGGGGGCGACCCGGGGGATGACCACGACGTTGTCGGTGATCCGGGCGGGGTCCGGCCGGCGGGCGCCGAGCGCCGCCCGGGTGGCGTCGGCGACCAGCCCCCGGGCCTCCTCCCGGATCTCGGCCACGTCCTCCTCGTCGAGCACCCCGCCGGCGAGCAGCGCCTGCTCGAGGCGCAGGATCGGGTCCTGGGCGGCCTCCTCGGCGAGCTCCTCGACCGAGCGGTACTTGCTCTGGGTGTCCGCCGAGGAGTGCGAGTAGGGGCGGGTCACCTTGGCATGCACGAGGGCCGGGCCGGTGCCCGCCCGGACGTGGGAGACGATGTCGTGGGCCCGTGCCCGAACCTCGAAGTAGTCCCGGCCGTCGAGCTCGTGCACCGCCAGGCCCCGGAAGCCGGCGACGAGCTCGCCGATCGGCGCCGGCGACTGCTCGTCGGATGGCACCGAGATGGCGAAGCCGTTGTCGGCCAC
>JAKARG010000018.1 GCA_021819345.1 Actinomycetes bacterium
GCCCGGGCGATGACGAGCCGCTGGATCTCGGAGGTCCCCTCGAAGATCGTGTAGATCTTCGCGTCGCGGTGCCAACGCTCGACCGGGTGGTCCTTCACGTAGCCGGCTCCCCCGAGGATCTGGATCGCGTCCTCGGTGACCCGCACGGCGGTCTCCCCGGCGAACAGCTTCGACTGCGAACCTTCGCCCGCCTCGAACGGCTTGGCGTTTCGCCCCATCCAGGCTGCCTTCCACACGAGGAGCCGGGCGGCGTCGACCGCCATCCTCATGTCTGCCAGCTTGAAGGCGATCCCCTGGTTCTCCACGATCGCCCGCCCGAACTGCTTGCGCTCGCCGGCGTAGGCGAGGGCGTACTCGTAGGCCGCCCGGGCGATGCCGACCGCCTGCGCCCCGACCAGCGGACGGGATGCCTCGAAGGTGGCCATCGCCGCCTGGGAGCGCTGGCCGGTCCTACCCTCCCGGGCACGAGCGAGGCGGGCGTCGAGGCGATCCTTGCCCCCGAGCAGGTTGCGGCCCGGGACCCGCACCCCGTCGAGGACCACCTCGGCGGTGTGCGATGCCCTGATCCCCATCTTGCGGAACTTCTGGCCCTGGGAGAGGCCCGGCGTGCCCTTCGGGACGACGAAGCTCGCCTGCCCCCGCCCCCCGAGGGACGGGTCGACCGAGGCGACCACCACGTGGACATCGGCGATCCCGCCGTTGGTGATCCAGGTCTTGGTGCCGTCGAGCACCCATTCGTCGGCGGCCTCGTCGTAGACCGCCCGGGTGCGCATCGAGCCCACGTCGGATCCGGAGTCGGGCTCGGAGACGGCGAAGGCGGCGAGCGCCGGGTGCTCGGGGGTGCCGAAGCACTGCGGGAGCCACTCGGCGACCTGCTCGGGGGTGCCGTTGTTGACGATGCCGGTCACCCCGAGGCTCGTGCCGAAGATGGCGAGGGTGATGCCGGCGTCCCCCCAGCACATCTCCTCCATCACCGCCGGCAGGAGGACCCCGCTCGGGTCGGCGAAGCAGTTGGTCAGGAAATCGAGCGAGTAGAGCCCGACCTGCGCCGCCTCCTCGATTATCGGCCAGGGGGTCTCCTCCCGCTCGTCCCACTCGCCGGCGGCGGGTCGCACCACGCTCTCGGCGAAGTCGTGGACCCACTTGACGATCTGGAGCTGGTCCTCGTCCAGCTCCAGCGAGAACTGCGACATGGCGGCGGGCCTCCCTCGGTCTCCCGGTAGCTACCCCACGGTAACATAGGGGCGTCGGAGTCCGGCAGCCGCGCCCTGCGCCATCGGGCGGCTGACGCGCCGGCCAGCCGGCGAGGGGGACGACAGCCCTGCGCGCCCGCGCCGGGGACCGCCGGCTCAGCGACGCGGGAGGATCAGGGCCAGCTGGCGGGACTGGGCGAGGAGCCGGCCGTCCTCGCTCCACAGCTCGCCCTCCTCCTCGAACAGCCCGTCGAGGAGGAAGCGGGTGCGGAACCTCCCGAGCACCCAACCGGGCTCCGGACGCGCCCGGACATGCACGGTGAGCTCTACGGTCGGGACCCAGCCGACGTCGAGAGCGGCGAGGACTGCGGGGGGAAAGGCGTCGCTGAACGCAAGCAGCGCCAGGACCGACGGTGGGGCCCCGTCGGAGAGGCGGATCCAACCACTCACCTCACAAGGGCCTTCGACCTCGCTCTCGCCGCCCGACGGATCGAGACGCAGCTCGTAGCGGCGGGCGACCTCCGGGGCACGCTCGCCGGCGGCCGTCGCGCAGGCGAGCGGCGCTCGGGCCCGAGGCGCTGCGGCCCCGATGCGCGTCGGGCCGGACTGCGCCGCCAGGTCGCCCGTCGCCCCGATGAGCCGGACCCGTTCCCGGTCGCCCTGGCGGATCGCCGCGGTAACCGTGGCGTAGCGCCGACCGGCGCGCACCACCTCGGTGCTCACCGCCACCGGCCCCGGCTCGGGGGGGCTCACGTAGTGGGCGGTCACCGTCAAGGGGTCGGGCCGTCCGCTCGCGGCGAGCATCGCCCGTGCGCCGAGCGCGATCAGGTACCCCCCGTTGGGAGCACTGCCGACGTTCCAGCGAGGGTTGATCGAAGCGGACCAGAGCCCCTCGCCCACCTCGGTGACCGAGGTGTCGTCGTCGAGCTCGCTCATCGGCGGGGTCCGAGCCGGGGACGAGCCGGCGAGCGGTCCTCGAGCCCGCTCATCGGGCTGGCCGTAGCTTGGTGCCCGCCGGGGTGTCCTCGACCAGCCAGCCGGCGGCGGCCAGCTCCGCCCGGAGGGCGTCAGCACGGGACCAGTCCTTGGCGGCGCGCGCCGCGTCGCGCTCTGCGGCCCTGGCCAACGCCTCGGGTGGTACCTCCGCCTCGCCTGCGAGGGGGAGCCCGAGGCCTTTCTCCCAGGCGTCGATCACCGCCGCTGCCACGCCCAGGTCGCCGGCACTGCGCACCTGCCTCATCGCGTCGAACAGCACTGCCACCGCACCGGGCGTGTCGAGGTCGTCGTCCATCGCCTCGGCGAAGCGGGCCCGGACGCCGGCGTCGGGGTCCACCTCCCGGGCAGCGGCAAAGTCCCGGCCGAAGGCATCCAGGCCCTCGACCGCCCGCCCGGCCGCCCCGAGGGTCGCCGGGCTCACCGTCAGCGGCCGCCGATAGTGGCACTGCAGGCAGAGCAGCCGGTAGGCGCGGGGATCGTGGGAGCCGAGGAGCCCGGCGAGCGACATGGTGTTGCCGAGCGACTTGCTCATCTTCTCCCCGCCGGCGGCCACCACCATCCCCGAGTGGGCCCAGTGCCGGGCGAACCCCCGGCCGGCGGCCTCTGCCTGGGCGCGCTCGTTCTCGTGGTGGGGGAAGGCGAGGTCGACCCCGCCGCCGTGGAGGTCGAAGCCGTCACCGAGCAGGTCGAGGGCCATCACCACGCACTCGGTGTGCCAGCCGGGCCGGCCTGCTCCCCAGGGCGCCGGCCAGCTCGGCTCCCCCGGCTTGGCGAGCTTCCAGAGGGCGAAGTCGAGCGGCGAGCGCTTTCCCGCCTCCTCGCTCACCTCGACGCGAGCCCCTGCCTGAAGCTGCTCGAGCGGGCCGGGAGCGAGCAGGCCGTAGTCGGGCACCGACGCCGTGGAGAAGTAGACCCCGTCACCACCGAGATAGGCCTTCTCCGAGTCGAGCAGGGAGCCGACGAGCTCGACCATCCGCTCGACGTAGGCGGTGGCGTGGGGGGTCTCGTCGGGGCGCCCCACCCCGAGGCGGTCCATCGACTCCCACCAGGAGGCCTCCCAGGTGGCCGCCACCTCGGCAGGCGAGGTCGACTCGGCTGCAGCCCGGGCGATGATCTTGTCGTCGATGTCGGTCACGTTGGACACGAAGCGCACCGACAACCCGCTCCAGCGGGCGTAGCGGCGCAGGACGTCCCAGACCAGGCCGAAGCGGCCGTGGCCGGCGTGCGCCTCGGCGTAGACGGTCGCGCCGCACACGTACATCGACAGCTCGCCGGCCCGGCGGAGCCCGAGGTCCTCGACGCGTCCCGTTGCGGTGTCGTAGAGGCGCAGCACGCAAGTACCGTAACGGAGATCATGACCACGGCCGTCCCCGAAAAGCCGACCCTCGACGGGCTCGAGGAGAAGTGGTCCGAGCGGTGGGAGGCCGAAGGCACCTACCGCTTCGACCGCAGCGCCCCGAGGGAGCGGGTGTTCGCCATCGACACCCCGCCGCCGACGGTGAGCGGGTCGCTGCACATCGGCCACGTCTTCAGCTACACCCAGACCGACGCCGTCGCCCGCTTCCAGCGGATGCGCGGCAAGGAGGTCTGGTACCCGATGGGCTGGGACGACAACGGCCTGCCCACCGAGCGGCGCGTCCAGAACTACTTCGGGGTGCGCTGCGAGCCCTCCCTCCCCTACGACCCCGGCTTCACGCCCCCGGTCACCGGCGGCGGCCTCCCGAAGGACCAGCAGCCCGTCGCCTGCTCCCGCCCCAACTTCGTGGAGCTGTGCCGGCGCCTGTCGGCCGAGGACGAGCGCAAGTTCGAGCAGCTGTGGCGCCGGGTCGGGCTCTCGGTCGACTGGACCCGGACCTACACCACCATCGGCCCGGAGAGCCAGCGGGCGGCCCAACGTGCGTTCCTGCGCCAGCTCGCCCGCGGCGAGGCGTACTCGGCCGAGGCTCCCACGCTGTGGGACGTCGACTTCCGCACCGCCGTCGCCCAGGCCGAGCTGGAGGACCGGGAGACGACCGGCGCCTACCACCGGGTGGCGTTCCACCGGGTCGGCGCCGACGGCGACGTGCTCATCGAGACCACCCGCCCCGAGCTGCTGCCCGCCTGCGTCGCCCTCGTCGCCCACCCCGACGACGAGCGCTACCAGCCGCTGTTCGGCACCACCGTGCGCACGCCGCTGTTCGGCGTGGAGGTGCCGGTCGTCGCCCACCCCCTGGCCCAGCCGGACAAGGGCACCGGGATCGCCATGGTCTGCACCTTCGGCGACGTCACCGACGTCGTGTGGTGGCGCGAGCTGCACCTGCCCGTCCGGGCGATCGTCGGCCGCGACGGGCGGTTGCTGCCCGACGCGCCGGACGGGATGCCGGCCGGGGGCGCCGAGGTGTACCGCTCGACGCTGGCGGGCCGCACCGCCCGCCAGGCCCAGCGAGCGATCGCCGAGCTGCTGGCCGCCTCCGGGGAGCTGCTCGGCGAGCCCCGGCAGGTCCGCCACCCGGTCAAGTACTACGAGAAGGGCGACCGCCCGCTCGAGATCGTCACCAGCCGGCAGTGGTTCATCCGCACCCTCGCCCACCGCGAGGCGCTGCTCGCCCGCGGCCGGGAGCTGCGCTGGCACCCCGCCCACATGGGCGCCCGCTACGCCGACTGGGTCGAGGGGCTGAGCAGCGACTGGCTCATCAGTCGCCAGCGCTACTACGGCGTCCCCTTCCCACTCTGGTACCCGCTGTCGGCGACGGGCGAGCCGCTCCACGACCAGCCCCTGCTGGCCGCCGAGGACCGCCTCCCGGTCGACCCGACCACCGACGTCCCCGACGGCTATACCGAGGCGCAGCGCGACCAGCCGGGGGGCTTCACCGCCGACCCCGACGTGATGGACACCTGGGCGACGTCGTCGCTCACCCCGCAGATCGCCGGCGGGTGGGAGGAGGACCCCGACCTGTTCGCCCGGGTCTTCCCGATGGACATGCGTCCCCAGGGCCACGACATCATCCGGACCTGGCTGTTCGCCACCGTCGTGCGCTCCGACGCCGAGCTCGGCACCCTGCCCTGGACCGACGCCGCCATCTCCGGGTGGATCCTCGACCCGGACCGCAAGAAGATGTCCAAGTCCAAGGGCAACGTGGTCACGCCCGTCGAGATCCTCGAGCGCCACAGCACCGACGCCATCCGTTACTGGGCCTGCTCCGGACGGCTCGGGACCGACACCGCGATCGACGAGGGTCAGATGAAGATCGGCCGGAAGCTTGCGATCAAGCTGCTCAACGCGTCCCGGTTCGTCCTCGGCAGCGTCGCCCCCGAGGGGCCCGACGACCCGGCGGCAGTGACCGCGGCGGTCGACCGGTCCCTGCTCGCCTCTCTGGCATCCCTGGTCGAGGAGGCGACGGCTGCCTTCGAGGGCTACGACCACGCCCGGGCGCTCGAGCGGACCGAGGCGTGGTTCTGGGGGTTCTGCGACGACTACCTGGAGCTGGTCAAGGCCCGGGCCTACAACCGGGAGGGGACCTTCCCCGAGCCCGCGGCTGCGTCCGCCCGGGCGGCACTGCGCCTCGCCCTGTCGGTGCTCGTGCGCCTCCTCGCCCCGATCCTGCCCTTCACCGCCGAGGAAGTCTGGTCCTGGTCCCACGATGGGGCAGCTACCTCGGTGCACCGGGCCCCCTGGCCGGTCGTCGAGGAGCTGACCGCCGCGGTGGCCGGCGGTGCCTCCCGTCCCGGGCCGACCGGCGCCGGCTCCCCCGAGGCCACGGGGGCCGACGGCGACGGCGCCTACCGCGAGGCCGCCGAGGCGCTGAGGGCGCTCAGGCGGGCCAAGACCGAGGCGGGCAGCTCGTTGCGGGCGCCGGTCGTCCGCCTCGTGGTCCGCGCCGACGCAGGGACCCTAAGCCGGCTCCGCGGGGCCTCCGGCGACCTCGCTGAGGCCGGCGCCGTCGAGGCCTTCGAGTGGGTCGAGGTCACCGGAGGGGACCAGGCCGGCTTCGAGGTCGTCCTCGCTCGCTGAGGCCGGGACGGCCGCTGAGGCCGGGACGGCCGCTGAGGCCGGGACGGCCTCGTGCCCGGGGCGGGTGCCGACGATCCGGGCACCGGCCCCCGCGCGCTTGGGCCCGCTCGGTGCCGACACCGGCTGTGGGTAGCCGCCGCCCACGACCGGCGCCCCTGGCTGCTCACCTGCCCTGCCCGGCTCGTCGTCGGGCAGGGCCGCCCTGGAGATCCCGTCGAGGACGTGGGAGCGGGCCTGCAGCGACGCCCCCGGACAGCGCAGGGCAACCGCTATCGCATCCGAGGGGCGGGCGGTGACGTGCACGAGGTCCTCGCGACCCGGCACCGCGAGCAGCAGCTCGGCGAAGTAGTGCCGGCCGTCCTCCACGTCGGTGAGGACGGCCCCCGCGATCGAGCCACCGAGCAGGGACACGGTGGAGCCGAACAGGTCCCAGGTCGACGGCCGGGGCGGGATCTCCGAGCGCCAAGCGACCCGGATCGCCCGCGCCTCGGGCTGGGCCACGTACATCCGGATCCGCCGGTACGGCGGCTGGTCCTCCTGGAGGACCAGCATCCCGGCTTCCACCCCGTTGCCGGCCGGTACCGCCACCGACACGTCGGCGACGCTGATGTCGCACAGCTCCTGCACGAGCCCGACACTAGGCGGCGACCGTGTGCCCCGAGGGGCCGCTGAGCCCGTCGGGGCCCGGGCAGCGCGAACCTTCCCCCGGCTTGGTGCGCGGCTCGCCAGGGCGATCCGCCCAAGGGGTGCGGGCGAGGACCAGGCCGGCGACCTCTGCTGCCCCGGCCCGCCGCAGGGTCACCGCCACCTCCCGCAAGGTGCTCCCCTCGGTCAGGACGTCGTCGAGCACGAGGACCCGCCGGCCGGCGACCCGGGTCGGGTCGGGCACCCAAAGGGCCGCCCTCAACCCGGCAGCCGCCTGTGCCACCCTCAGCGACCTACCCGACCGGCTGAGCTGTGGCGTCTCGGTCCGCTTGCGGACGACTCCTGCGCCGATCTCCCACCCAGGCGGGACGACCCTGGCGATCCCTGCGAGGATCCCGGCCACGGGGTCCCAGGACCTGCGCGAGCCGGGGCCGGTGAAGCCGGGAACCGCGGTCAACAGGTCGAACTCCTCGAACCAGCCGGCACGGGCATGGAGGTAGGCGGCTCCGACGCCGCCGAGGACCTCGGCCCACCAGCGCTCGCCGCCGTACTTGTAGCGCAGCAGGGCCGTCCGCAGCCCTCCCCGGTAGGCGCCCACCGAGAACACCACCGACCAACCCCGGTCCTGCCGATTGCACCACGCCGTCGGGCAGGGGCGTCCCAGCACGCGGGACTGGTCACACGACGGGCATCTCCCCGCCGGCGCTCCCCGCTCCGCGTCCTGGCCGACGCTCGAGCGCACACAGTCGAGGCAGACCGACGGCCGGCGCTGGTCGCGGTAGGCACAGAGCCGGCAGCCCGGGAAGCCCACGGGGCTCGGCACCACCCCCCTTGCAGATGCATGGTCCATCGACGCTCCTGCTGTCTGCCCGGCCGGCTGAGTGCCCGGCCGGCTGTCTGCCCGGCCGGCTGTGTGCCCAGCCGGCTGTGTGCCCAGCCCGATCACCGGGACGAGCCGACCTAGATCATCCCAGCCGGCTGCGACGCCCTTCCCGGAGGCCACAGCGCACCGGGGCTCCGACCGCCGGCTGCGGCGCAGGGCTCAGTTCGGCCCACGGCCTCCCCGGCGCGAAGGGTCCCCTCGCCGTGCCGGGGCACCGTCTCGGTGGCGGTTCCGCGGGCCGGGGAGCTGCTGGGGCGCCCCGGGGGAATGCGATCCGGACCCCGCCGGCCGGCCGGCCCGCCCCGGGGGTGCGCCCGGGCCGGCCTCGGAGACCAGCCGGTCCACCGATGCCCGACCCGGGAGGCTCGGGACCGCCCCCCGCCGGGTCACGGCGAGCGCGCCGGCAGCCGCGCCACGCCGGGCAGCGACAAGGGTCGGCTCGCCGGCGGCCAGCGCCGCAGCCAGCGCCCCGACGAAGGCATCGCCGGCGGCGGTCGGGTCGACCGAGGTCACCCGGAACGGAGCGACCGGGGTCACCAGCTCCCGCCCCACGATCAGCGCGCCCCGGGGGCCGAGGGTGACGATGGCCTCGCCAGCGCCGCGGGCAACCACCGAGCGACCCGCTGCCGCGGCGCGATCGAGCGGGCCGGTACCGGCCGAGCCCGGCGCCACCACCGCCGCTTCCTGCTCGTTCGCCACGACCAGGTCGACGAGGGGCAGCAGGCCGTCTGGGAGGGGGCCCCCGGCGGGGGACGGGTTGAAGATGGTGAGGGCGCCAGCCCGGCGCCCCTCGGCGAGCGCAGCCCCGACCACTGCGAGCGGTACCTCGAGCTGGCAGACGACGACCGCGGCGCCGGCGAAGACCTCTTCTCCGAGGTCGTCGGGACCGAGGGTGCCGTTCGCGCCCGGCGCAACGACGATCGTGTTGCCACCACGGCGGTCGATGCTCACGAGGGCGGTGCCGCTCGGCCCGGGCACCCGGCGGAGATGGTCGACACCGATGCGCTCATCGGCCAGGACACCGACGAGGAGGCTGCCGGCGGGATCGTCGCCGACGGCACCCACCATCTCCACGATCGCCCCTTGCCGGGCGGCTGCGACCGCCTGGTTGAGCCCCTTGCCGCCAGCCGACGTCGAGTACTCGGAGCCGAGGACCGTCGCCCCGACCTCCAAAGGGAGCTGGTCGACCATCACCGTGTGGTCGAGGTTGAGACTTCCTACGACCACCACCCGCTCGGGGCGTGCCGGACCCCGCCCTCCGCCACCCGGCCCGGACGTGCGCCTCCCCCGCACCACGGGACGGTTCTACCACGCCGGCAGCGGGCACGTGCCGGGGCACCCGCCTCTGGCCGCCCCTCGGGTGGGAACCTGCGGGCTCGTGGTACACAAGAGTGCGGCGAGGTACCCGACGCTGCGGAGGAGCCATGCGCACGAGCGGACCCGGCAGCACGCCGTGAACAACACGCCACCGGTCCCACCGGCGCAGCGAAGGGCGCACGCCAACCCGCCGGCCGCCCTCCGAGGGCGCAGGGTGCGGCCGCGCACGAGCTCCTCCGGGCTGCTCCGGGCCGGCGCCCTCGCAGCCGCCGTCGCCGTCGTGATCGCGCTCGGCGGGCGCAGGCACCTCGGCCCTCGCCCGGACCGCCGGCAGAGGTCGCTCGACCGGGAGCCCTCGCCCTCCGAGCGCGGCGGGGAGGCGGTGCCCGGCGGTACCCGCTCTCCCGACGCCGGAGCCCGGAGAACCGGCCAGCATCCTGCGGTGCCGGCGACGGGTCGCTCGGAGCGCGCCGCCGAGCTGGCCCGGCTCGGGTCGCGCGTCGGCACCTCGTACCTCGGTGGCTCGGCGCGCCAGCTGTTCGCCTCGGCGGATCGCAAGGAGGCCCTCCGCTCCGAGCGCCGGATGCGGACCACCGAGGAGGTGGTCGAGACCCTGGGCTCGATGAAGGGCGCCTTCATGAAGCTCGGCCAGATGGCGAGCTACCTCGACGCCGGCCTCGACCCCGAGGTCCGCCGCCAGCTCGCCCAGCTCCAGGCGGACGCCCCTCCGATGTCTGCAGAGCTGGCCGCGTCCGTGGTCGAAGCGGAGCTCGGATCTCCTCCCTCGGAGGTGTTCGACACCTGGGACCCCGAGCCGATCGCTGCGGCGTCGATCGGCCAGGTCCATCGGGCGCTCACCTGCGACGGGCGAGCCGTTGCGGTGAAGGTGCAGTACCCGGGGGTCGACGCTGCGATCCGCTCGGACCTAGACAACAGCTCCACCCTGCTCACGGTCATCCGCCTGGCCTTCCCGAGCCTCGACGCGACCTCGCTCGTCGCCGAGCTGCGCGAGCGCATCGGCGAGGAGCTCGACTACAACCTCGAGGCCCGCAACCAGGCGATGTTCGCCCGCTACTACGAGGGCCACCCCTTCGTCCACGTCCCGGCCGTCATCCCGGAGCTGTCCGCGCGTCGGGTGCTCACCTCCGAGCTGGTCGTCGGCTCACGCTACGAAGACGTCCTCGCCTGGGACCAAGACGAGCGGGACCTGGCCGGGGAGACCATCTTCCGCTTCGTCTTCGGTGGCCTCTACAGCATGAACGTCTTCAACGGGGACCCCCACCCCGGCAACTACCTGTTCCACGGAGGGGGCCGGGTGACCTTCCTCGACTTCGGCCTGGTCAAGTGGTTCGCCCCGGGCGAGGTCGAGCTCCTGGCCCGGATGGTGCGTTCGGCGGTCACCGAGCCCGACGACCACGAGCTGCGGGTCGCGATCGAGCGCGCCGGCTTCCTGCGGCCCGAGCCGAGCCTCACCGACCGCCAGGTCGCCGAGTACTTCAGCCACTACTACGAGCTGGTCCTCGAGGACCGTGAGGTCGAGTTCTCCGCCGACTACGCCTCCGAGACCCTGCGCCACTTCTTCGACGCCGGCAACCCGGTCGTCCGCCGGGCCAACGTCCCACCGCCCTTCGTCGTCCTCCAGCGGATCAACCTCGGCCTCTATGCGGTCCTGGCCGGGCTCCGCTCGAGAGGTAACTGGAGACGGGTCGCAGAGGAGGTCTGGCCGTGGGTCGCCGCTCCGCCGAGCACCACCATCGGTGAGGCGGAGGCACGCTGGCGCGCGGAGACCGGCCGGCGCCTCGTCGGGGACCCGAGCCTCGCTAGCCCGGCCCCCAGGCCTGCGCCGCCCCGGGGTCGGGACGGTCGGCTCCGTTGATCGGACCGGCCGGGTCGCCCTGAAGGGCCGGGCTGCTCTGGAGGGCCGGGCTGCTCGGACCGGGCGGGTTGCTCGGAAGTCGCCTCTCGGCCCCCTCCGACGATCCGCCCGCCGGGGCAGCCGGGCCCGGCTCCGGCGCCGAGACCGCCGCCGCGAGGTCCGACATGGTGAGCCCGGGCCGTCCGAGCAGCACCCGCCTCCCGGGGGCTCGAAGGCGGCCGACGAGCTCGCGGGCGTCACCGAGGGTCTCGGGCAAGGTCGCGCTGACCACGACCAGGTCGGCCCCCTCGTCGGCGACGAGGCGCTCTATCGAGTCGGCCGGCACGCCGACCCCGAGGTGGTGGACCCGCCAGCGCAGCCCCCTGAGCACCGTCGCCGCCATCAGTCCGGGCAGCTCATGGCCCTCGGAGGCCGGAGAGCAGACCACCGCCACCCCGCGAGGCCGACCGGGCGGGTGTGGCGCCCACCGGGCGAGGGCCCGCTCGCAGATCGCCGAGGCCCGGTGCTCGACCGCGATGCTCAGCTCACCCCTCGACCAACGCTCGCCGATCGCGCGAAGCGCCGGGGAGAGGACCTGGTCGCAGACTTCGGCGAGGGACACCCCACCCTCCACCAGGTCGGAGAACAGCTCCCGCACGCCTGCCTCGTCGCCCACGACGAGGTCGGCGAGGAGGCGGTCGGCGAAGCGCCCGAAGGAGCGGACCTGCCTCCGCTGCGGGGGCGGCTCCGGGGTTCGCCGGTCGCGCCTCAGGGCTTCCAGGTCGCCGGTGTCGATCTCGTAGCTCCCGGCGACCTTGACCGCCGGAAGGACCCCCCGACGGACCCAGCGGTAGGCGGTCTGGTAGTGCACCCCGAGTGAAACGGCAGCCTCTGCGAGGCTCACCCGCGCGCCAGTGCCCACTCGACCATTCTGATGGTCGAAGGAACTTGCGCCAAATGTCACTGATCCCGCAGGGGGGCCACCGAGGACCGGGCGGCTCCGGCCTCTCTCAGAGGTCGAGGAGACCACAGACCAGTTCGAAGGCCTGACCCACGCTTTGAACCTGGTCCGGGTCCACCTCGGGGAACTTGAAGGAGAAGGCGTCGTTGAGCGCCAGGGTGATCTCCACCACCGCCAGGCTGTCGGCGTCGAGGTCCTCACGCCAGCGCGCCCCCATCACCACCTCGGAGGGCTCGATGTCCAGTACCTCCGCCACGCAGTCCCGGAAGGTGACAAGTGCTTGTTCGCGGTCCATCCCGACCTCTCGTCCGACGTGGGCCAACCTACCAGGGCGACGGTCGGCGACCCCCCTGCGGGAGACGGCACGACCTCCACCACGCCCTCCGACGCTAGCGTGGCCGTCGCCTCGGCCCTCGCCGACGCCTATCGTTGGGCGCCATGTCCGGACTGCTGGCTGGAAAGCGGGTCCTCGTCACCGGCGTGCTGACCGACGACTCACTGGCCTTCGGCGTCGCCCGTCTGGCGCAGGACCAGGGAGCCGAGGTCGTGCTCACGAGCTTCGGGCGGGCGATGTCGCTCACCCGGCGGGTGGCCCGGCACCTCTCCCCGGCCCCGGAGGTCCTCGAGCTCGACGTGACCGAGGCGGGCGACGTGGCGAGGGTCGCCGGGTGGATCGACGACCGCTGGGGGGGGCAACTCGACGCCGTCCTCCACTCGGTCGGCTACGCGCCGCCGAGCTGCCTCGGCGGCGGGTTCCTCGACGCCCCCTGGGAGGACGTCGCCCAGGCGCTGCAGGTCTCGGCCTTCTCGCTCAAGACCCTGACCGCGGGCCTCCTCGGGCAGCTGCGAGCGGTCGGCGGGGCGTCGGTGGTGGCGCTCGACTTCGACAACCGGGTCGCCTGGCCGGGATACGACTGGATGGGGGTCGCCAAGTCGGCGCTCGAGTCGACCGCGCGCTACCTGGCGCGCGACCTCGGCCCCGACCGGATCCGGGTGAACCTGGTCTCCGCCGGCCCGATCCGTACCGTCGCCGCCCGCTCGATACCCGGCTTCAGCCGGTTCGAGGACGTCTGGGGCGAGCGCGCCCCCCTCGGCTGGAGCATGACCGACTCCGAGCCCGTCGCCCGGGCGTGCGTCGCTCTGCTCTCGGACTGGTTCCCGATGACCACCGGGGAGCTGGTGCACGTCGACGGCGGCTACCACGCGATGGGGGCCTGAGGGTGGGAGCCGACCCCCGGGTGGTGCTCGTCACCGGAGGCAACCGCGGGATCGGCCTGGCGATCGCCCGGGCGTTCGCCGACGCCGGCGACAAGGTCGCGGTCACCTCCCGCTCGGGCGAGGTGGACGGCCTCTACACCGTCGCCTGCGACGTCACCGACCAAGGTGCGGTCGAGGCGGCGTTCGGCCAGGTGGAGGCGGACCTCGGGCCCGTCGAGGTGCTGGTCGCCAACGCCGGCATCACCGCCGACCAGCTGCTCCTGTCGATGAAGGAGGAGGCCTTCGTCCGGGTGCTCGACACCAACCTGGTCGGCACCTACCGGGTGGTGCGCCGGGCAACCTCCAAGATGGTCCGGGCCCGCAAGGGCCGGATCGTGCTCATCTCCTCGGTGGTCGCGGCGACCGGCTCACCCGGCCAGTCCAACTACGCCGCCTCCAAGGCGGGGCTGGTCGGCTTCGCCCGCTCCCTCGCCCGGGAGCTCGGCGGCCGGAACGTGACGGTCAACGTGGTGAGCCCCGGGTTCGTGGCGACCGACATGACCGCTCGCCTGCCCGAGGCTCGTCGCTCGGAGATCCTCTCGTCGGTCCCCCTCGGGCGGATGGCCGACCCGGGCGAGGTGGCCGCTGCGGTCCGCTGGCTCGCCTCGGACGAGGCCGCCTACGTGACCGGAGCGGTGCTCCCGGTCGACGGCGGTCTCGGGATGGGCCATTGACGGCGCCCGCCGGTGCCGGGCCGCTGCCGGACCCGGCTTCGATCCTCCCCCACCGCCCCCCCTTCCTGCTCCTCGACCGGGTGACCGAGCTGGTGGCGGGCACCTCGGCCCGGGGCGAGTGGCACCTGAGCGGCGAGGAGGACTTCTTCGCCGGGCACTTCCCCGGTCGCCCCACCCTGCCGGGCGTTCTGATGGTGGAGTCGCTCGCCCAGCTCGGAGGGATCGCGGTGCTCTCCGACGAGCGCTTCGCCGGCAAGCTCCCCCTCTTCGGAGGGATCGACAAGGCCCGCTTCCGGCGCCAGGTCCTACCCGGCGACACCCTCGAGCTCGAGGTCACCCTCGACCAGCTCGGCGCCACTGCCGGGAGGGGCACCGGAGTGGCGACCGTCGCAGGGCAGCTCGCCTGCCGGGCGTCGCTGCTGTTCGTGATCGTCGGCTCCTGAGGCCGGCGGCACCCGGGGTTCAGGCCCGCCGGAACACCAGGCTCGCGTTGTGACCGCCGAAGCCGAAGCTGTTGGTCATGACCACCGACACCTCGGCGGGGCGGGCGACCAGCGCCACGTGGTCCGCCGAGCACTCGGGGTCGGGGTCCTCCAGGTTGACCGTAGGAGGCAGGAGGCCGGTGGTCAGCGCCTTGATGCACGCCACCGACTCGAGCGCCCCGGCTGCGCCGAGGGTGTGGCCGGTCATCGACTTGGTCGAGGAGATCGGCGGGGTGCGCCCACCCCAGATCCGGCGGAGCGCCAGCGCCTCGGTGCGGTCGTTGGGTGGGGTGGAGGTCCCGTGGGCGTTGACATAGCCCACCTCGGAGGGTGCCACGCCGGCGTCCTCGCAGGCGGCGAGCATGGCGCGCATCGCACCGTCGCCGTCGGGGGACGGTGAGGTCACGTGGTGCGCGTCGGAGGTCGCGCCGTACCCGGCGAGCTCGGCGAGGATCGGCGCCCCCCTGCCGAGCGCGTAGTCACGCTCCTCGAGCACCAGGGATGCCGCCGCCTCGCCCATCACGAAGCCGTCGCGCGCCAAGTCGAAGGGCCTCGAGGCGCGCTCGGGGTCGGCGTTACGGGTCGAGAGCGCCTTCATCGCAGCGAACCCCGACAGGCCGAGGCGGGTGACCGACGCCTCGGCCCCGCCACAGACCACCGCGTCGGCCCGGCCCAGCCGGATGAGGTCGAAGGCCTCCCCGATCGCCTGGGCCGACGCCGAGCAGGCGGTCACTGCGCACGAGCTCGGGCCGCGGATGCCCCACTCCATCGCGATCTGACCGGCCGCCATGTTGGGGATCATCATCGGGAGCAGGTAAGGGTTGACCCATTCCGGCCCTCGCTCCAAGAGGGTGCGGTGGCCCTGCTCCAAGGAGTGGAGCCCGCCGATCCCGGTGCCGTAGACCACCCCGACCCGGTGGGGGTCGGAGGCGACGTCGAGCTTGGAGCCCTCGAAGGCCTCCCGTGTGGCCACGAGGGCCAGCTGCACGACCCGGTCTAGGTGGCGAGCGGTCCGCTTGCCGAACACGGCGACCGGGTCGAAGCCCCGGACCTCGGCGGCGATGCGGACCGCCAGGTCCGAGGTGTCGAAGCCGTCTATCTCCGCCACCCCTGACCTTCCTGCGACGAGGCCGTCCCAGGTGGACTCCACCGTGTGGCCGAGCGGGGTGATCGCCCCGATCCCGGTCACGACCACCCGCCGTCCGGTGTCGATCTGCATGGGAGGTCATCGTAGATCGCCACCGAGAGCCGACCCGGCTCTTGGGCTCCCTGCCGCCGAGTCGAGCCTCGGGTGCCGTCCACCCCACTACGTCGGTTCGGCTCCCGCAACGACCTTGTCGTAGAGGTGCTGGGGAAGCGGCTCGTAGCGGTCGTGGACGGCGCGAAAGCGCCCGGCCCCCCCGGTGAGCGAGCGCAGGTCGATGCAGTAGCGACCGATCTCGGCGGTGGGGACCAGGGCCTCGACGAGCTGCTCGCCGTCGGCCAGGGTGTCGGTCGCCTGCACCCGGCCCCGACGGGAGTTGAGGTCGCCC
>JAKARG010000019.1 GCA_021819345.1 Actinomycetes bacterium
CGGGTGCAAGGTACCGCGCACTGCGGCATCTACGAACACGGTGGCTCGAGGCACGGCCCCTCCTCATGTAGAAACAAGCCAAGTGTATGGTTGACTGCGCTTTTTCGTGGCTCTCGGCGAAGAGCCGGAAGGTCGGCTCGATCCTCGGGCCGTTCTCATCTCGCAGTTCGGAGAGGGTCGGAGAGCAGGAGCGCCTGCTCCTCGCGCCTCGCCTTCTCCTCCACCGCCTGGCCGACCCAGGAGCCGACCGAAGAAGCGCGACCGGCCCTTATCCTCTCCTCGCCAGCGGCCAACACCTCTGGGCGAACCGTATTGGTGGCCCGAGAAGGTCGCATATCTTCGTCACGTGCACCGGAACCGGCTCCCGACCGGCTCGGCGCCCTTCGGCCGGCGCCGACGCAGCGAGTGAGATCGTGGTACGCCGGGCCGGACCTGACGACGCAGCGGAGCCCCCGAGGGCCCTTGCGCTCACGGTGATCGGGACCACGTAACCGTCTCCCAGCTGCGACCGTCATTGGTCGAGCGGAGCAGGTCGATGGGCGTGAAGTCCCCCGACGGCGGCGCCGTGCCCTGTGCCCAGGAGAGGCCTCCCGGGGAGCGCACGGCATGGACCAAGCGGATGCCGTGTGGCACGGCGCCCGCCGTCGGTACCCCGACACCCGAGATGAACCGAGACCGGCTGAAGCGACATCCAAAAGCCCTGCTGGTCCGCTGCCAGGCGGCCCCTCCGTCAGTCGTGACATTGACCGAGTGGGCTGCTCCAGGACCCTGGAGAGCGCTTCGACGTGCGACGCTCCCCGCTCGACGCGAAGCGCCGGCGGCGTGACCTCGGTCCAGCTCGCCCCCCCGTCGTCGGTGCGGAACAGACCCGAGCGGTTGGCTACGACGAGGCCATCCCGACGCCCCAACGGCAGCAACCCCGGGCTCTGGAGCAGTCCCCATCGCATCGGTAGTCGGTCTTGGCCGCCCGGGGGCGGTAGGCGAGCTCGACGACATCGTCGGCTGCGGTGGTGACCTTCTTGCTATCCCCCGGGGGGTCCCGCAGCCCGGGCTCGCTCGGCCACCCCTCAGCCGACCGTGCGGCGGTGGTAGAGGTGCGCCGCGAGGGGCACGAAGACGGCGAGGAGCAGGCCCGACCAGGCCAGCGCCCCGATCACGGGGTGCTCGAGCGGCCAGGGGTGGCCCACCACCGGGGGCACCGGGTTGCCGAAGAGGTGGCGCACGGCGGTGGCCACCACGCTGACCGGGTTCCAGTTGGCGACCGTGCGCAACCACGCCGGCATGCCGGCGGTCGGCACCAGGGCGTCGGAGACGAAGGCCAGGGGGAAGACCACGATGAAGCCGATGCCCTGGGCCGACTCGGGGCCCTTGGAGACGATGCCGAGACAGGCGCACGCCCACGACAGGGCGTACGCGAAGGCCAGGGCCACGCCGAAGGCGGCGAGCACCGAGCCGATCCCAGCCGTCGCGCGCCAGCCGATGACGAGGCCGGTCGCCACGACGATGGCGCTGCAGAGCGCCGCTGCGACCAGGTCGGCGATCGAGCGTCCGACGAGCACCGCCGGCCGCCACATCGGCAGGGTGCCGAAGCGCTCCACCGCCCCGGTCGTGAGGTCGGTGACCAGACCGACGGCGGTGCCGACGGCCGAGGTCACGAGGTTCATGAGCAGGAGCCCGCCGATGGCGAAGTCGGTGTAGCTGCCCCCGTGGATCGGCACCCCCGAGCCGAAGACGTAGACGAACAACAAGGTGAACAGCACCGGCTGGATGGTGACATCCGAGAGCTGGGAGGGCTCTCGGCGGATGTGGACCACGTTGCGCCGGACCATCACGGCCACGTCGTGGAGGGCGGAGGGCAGCGACGTGCCTCTGTCGCCGGCTGTCGGCGCCAGCGGTCCGAGGCTGCGGCCGGGCGAGGGGATCGTGGTGTCGAGGGTGGTCATGCGGGCTCTCCTTGGAGGACGGGGTCTGCGGTGGTCTCGGTGTCGCCCGAGCGGGCAGCAGGCTCGCCCGGGCGGGTGAGGGCGAAGAAGACGTCGTCGAGCGATGGCGGGCGGACCTCGACGTCGTCGACGGCGATCCCGGCGGCATCGAGGGCGCGCACGACCCGGGTGGCGACGGCCGAGGCCGAGGCGACCGGTGCGCCGAGGTGCCGACCGTCGCCCGACACCGACACCTCCCCAGCCACGAAGGGCCCGAGCGCACCGGCGGAGCCGGGGTGGGCCTCGGCGAGGGTCACCGCCAGGCGGGCGCCGCCGGTGCGGGCCTTGAGCTCGGCCGGGGTGCCCTCGGCGATCACCGTGCCGTGGTCGATGACCACGATCCGATCGGCGAGCTGGTCGGCCTCCTCGAGGTACTGGGTGGTGAGCACGAGGGTCGTGCCGTCGGCCACCAGGTCCCGGATCACCCGCCACATCTCCGAGCGGCTCGCCGGGTCGAGCCCGGTAGTCGGCTCGTCGAGGAACAGCACCGCGGGCCGGCTCACCAGGCTGGCCGCCAGGTCGAGGCGGCGGCGCATCCCGCCGGAGTAGCCCTTGGAGACCCGGTCGGCCGCCCCGAGCAGCTCGAAGCGGCCGAGCAGCTCTCCGGCGCGCCGGCGGGCGTCCCGCCGGGAGAGGCCCGACAGCTCGGCCACCATGACCAGGTTCTGCCGACCGGTGAGCGCCTCGTCGAGCGTGGCGTCCTGGGCGGCGACGCCGATGCTGCGCCGGACGGCCATCGCCTCGGCGACCACGTCGTGGCCGGCCACGCGGGCAGTCCCGGCGTCGGGGCGGGCGAGGGTGGTGAGGATCCGCACCGCGGTGGTCTTGCCCGCCCCGTTGGGGCCGAGCACCCCGAGCACGCTGCCGGCGGCGACGCTGAAGCTCACGCCGCGCAGCGCCTGGGTGGCTCCGAAGGACTTGGTCAGCCCCTCGGCCTCGACCATCGGCCGGTCCGGAGTATATTTACTTGCCAGCAAGTCAGTCATGTCGGTGACTGTACGAGTTCCCTGACCTCGTGTCAAGTAAACTCTTCGGCATGCCCCGACCAGCTCCCCGATCGACGCCGAGCGAGGGGCCGAGCCCTGCCGTGGCTGGTGGAGGCCCGGTGGACAACGGCGAGCGGGCGGGCGTGCCAGCACCTGCGGCAGGAGAGGACCTGGCAGCGGGGCGCAGGCGGCGGGGACGGCCCCCGGGCGACACCCGTGAGCGGATCCTCGACGTCGCTCTCGAGCTGTTCACCGATCAGGGCTACGAGGAGACCTCGCTGAGGGAGGTCTCCGATCGCCTCGGGCTGACCAAGGCCGCCCTCTACTACCACTTCGAGCGCAAGGAGGACATCCTCCTCGCCCTCCACCTGCGCCTGCACGCCGTGGGTGCAAGGGCCCTGGAGGCACTCTCGCGCTCCGAGGTGGCGGCCGGCGACGTCGGCGCCTGGCTCGCCGCCCTCGACGCCTTCGTGGACGAGGCCATCGCCAACCGGGCGCTGTTCACGTTCCACCTGCGCAACGAGCGTGCCCTCGAGCGCCACGTGAGCCCCGAGGACCACGACCACGCCGACCACGACGACATGCAGCGCCAGCTCCGGGCGATCCTGGCCTCGCCCTCGCTTCCGGTGGAGCTCCGGGTGCGGCTGGCCTGCGCCCTCGGTGCGGCCCTCGGCACGCTGTTCGGCGCTGGGGAGGTCTTCGCCGAGGTGGCCGACGCCGAGCTGTCCCGGCTGGTGCGCGACGCGATCCGCACCCTGGTGGAGAGCGATCGGCAGTAGGCACAGCAGGTCTCCACCTCGTGGCGAGGTGCCCTCGGCGACCTCGGCCTGCGCGCGCCGCTCGGGATCGGGCCACAGAGGGCGCGGGATCGGGCAGCGGAGGGGAAAGGGGAGCTGACAGTTGTCACGGGCTGATCGTGACAACTCGCACTACCGTCGCCGGGCCCACCTGGCGATGCTGTGGTCATGAGAGCCGAAGAGGTGAAATGCCCGGCGGTCTGGATCGGCGGGGTCGAGAAGTCCTACGGGCGAGTCACGGCCCTGAGCGGCCTGGACCTGGCCATCTTCCCCGGCGAGACGGTCGCCCTCCTCGGCCCCAACGGGGCGGGGAAGTCGACCACCATCGACCTGCTCCTCGGGCTGTCCCGACCCGACGCCGGGGAGGTCAGGGTCTTGGGCGAGGCGCCTGCGGAGATGGTGGCGGCGGGCCGGGTGGGAGGAATGCTCCAGACCGGCCAGCTCATCCGCCACCTGCGGGTACGAGAGCTGGTGAGCATGGTGGCCTCGCTCTACCCTCGCCCCCGCCCGGTCGACGAGGTGCTCGAGCTGACCGCGACGGCCTCGATCGCCGGGCGCGACACCACCAAGCTCTCGGGCGGCCAGACCCAGCGGGTGCGCCTCGCCCTCGGCCTGGTGGGCGACCCCGACCTGCTGGTCCTGGACGAGCCGACCGCCGCGCTCGACGTGGAGGGCCGTCGGGAGCTGTGGGCGGTGCTCAGAGCGGTGAGCTCCTCGGGCACCACGGTGCTCTTCGCCACCCACTACCTGGAGGAGGCCGACGAGCACGCCGACCGGGTGGTGCTGCTCGCTGCCGGGCGGGTGGTCGCCGACGGGACGCCCAACGAGGTCCGGGGTGTCGTCGGCGGGCGGCGCATCCGGGCCAACCTCCCCGGCGTGGACTCCGACGAGCTCGCCGGCCTGGCCGGGGTCGCGGCGGTGGAGCGCCGTGGTGACGCAGTGGTGCTCTCCTGCACCGGTTCCGACGCAGCCCTGCGCCTGCTGCTCGCCCGCTATCCCACCGCCTGCGACATCGAGGTCACCGCCGCAAGGCTCGAAGAGGCCTTCGTCGAGCTGACCGGGGCAGGCGCAGGAGCTGCTGGCGACCCGGGCGCACGCCGATGACGAACAGCTCGACCTACCTGCGCTACGAGGCCCTGCGCACCGCGCGCAACTGGCCCTTCCTCGTGCTCTCTCTCGCCTTCCCCCTGATCCTGCTGCTCGTCGTCGGTGGGTCCCACCGCCATACTCACCTCGACGGCATCTCGTTCCCGCTCTACTACATGGTCGGGATGGCCTCTTGGGGGGCGATGGGAGCGGTCGTCGCCACCGGGGCGCGCATCTCCGCCGAGCGCCAAGGCGGGTGGACCCGCCAGCTGCGCTTGACCCCGCTGTCGGTACGCTCCTACCTCACGGCCAAGGTCGTCACCGGCTACCTGGTCGCCCTGCTCGGCCTGGCGGTGATCTACCTGGCCGGCGCCGGCCTCGGGGTGCACCTGCCGGCGACCGGCTGGCTGCTCATGACCGGCCTCATCCTCGTCGGGCTGGTCCCCTTCGCCCTCGCGGGCGTCGCCCTCGGCCACCTGCTACGTCCCGAGGTCCTCGGCCCGGCCATCGGAGGGCTCACCTCGCTGCTCGCGCTCGCCGGCGGCGCGTGGGGACCGCTGCTCACCGGCAGCCTGGCCGGCATCGCGAAGGCCCTTCCCTCCTACTGGCTCGTTCAGGCGAGCGTCGCCGGTCTCGACCGTCGGGTCTGGGGCGTCGAAGGCTGGGGCGTCATGGCGGCCTGGACGCTCGTGCTCGTGCCCGTCGCAGTCGCCGCCTACCGGCGCGACACGGCACGCGTCTAGGTCAGGGTCCTATCGTGCCGGCAGTGAGCGACCCGGGAGCCTGCGTCGATCCGTCGGGCCCGGCCTCGGTGGACGAACAGGCTTCGGCGGTCGGCCGCCGGCGCCAGCTGATGTTCAGGACCGTGTTCCCGGGGGTGTTCCTCGCCTACCTCGTCGAGACCGCTGCGGCGATCGCCGAGCGAAACGGCCCCGCCGGTGAGGCCGCCGGGCTCGCCCTCCTGGCGGTGTTCTGCGCAGCGCACGTGTCGCTGCTCGCCTCGGACCTCGACGGGGCAGCGCCGGGGCGCTATTGGTCGCTGTTCGCCGTCGAGGTGGCCTGCTTCGTCGCGGAGCTGCCCCTGGCGCACGAGGCTGCCTTCGTCATGGTCGTGTTCATCGTGACCCTCGCAGTGGGCCGGCTCTACTTCCGGGCGCTCCCGATCGTCGTTGGCGCGACCGCTGCGGCACTGTTCCTGCCGCTCGCGTTCCCGTCCTGGCACGAAGGCATTGCGTCGGCGGTCACCGACGGCACCGTGTTCGGGATCCCGCTCGTCGGCCTGGCGATGATCGCCTTCTTCGGGATCCTGCGCGCCAACGCCGCACTCGCCCACGCCCGCGCCGAGGTGGCCCGCCTCGCCGCGGACAACGAGCGCAACCGCATCGCCCGCGACATCCACGACC
This sequence comes from Actinomycetes bacterium, assembly GCA_021819345.1. GTDB lineage: Bacteria > Actinomycetota > Acidimicrobiia > Acidimicrobiales > Palsa-688 > JAKAQB01. The sequence continues at coordinate 6,255 of JAKARG010000019.1, forward strand.
TGCTCGGCCAGTCGCTCACCACCGTTGTGGTCAAGGCGGAGCTTGCCCGCCGCCTACTGGTGAGCGACGCCGAGGCTGCGTCCGGGGAGATCGCCGAGGTGGTCGAGCTAAGCCGCAGCTGCCTCGCCGAGGTGCGCGCTGCGGTCTCCTCCTACCGAAGTCCCGACCTGGCGGCCGAGCTCGCCGCCGGAGCCGAGCTGCTCCGCGCTGCGGGGATCACTGCCCGGCTTCCCGACAGCACAGAGCACGTCGTGGCCGAGGCCCGGGGGCTGTTCGCCTGGGTGCTGCGGGAGGGGCTCACCAACGTCGTGCGCCACTCGGGTGCCACCTGTTGCACCGTCACGCTCGGGCCCGCAGCGATCGAGATCTCCGACAACGGCCCTTCCGGCAGCGCCGACCCCTCCCTTCTCGCCGGCGCAGCCGACCCCTCCCATCTGAGCGGCGGGTCGACCACAGCCAGCTCCGGCACCGGCCTCGCCGGCCTGCGGGAGCGGGTGGCCGCCGCCGGGGCGACCCTCCAGGCGGGGCCCGGGTCCGCTGGCGGCTGGCGGCTGCGGGTAGAGCTCGCGCCCCGAGGAGCAGCGGCGCTACCGGGCCGGCCCGGCGCCGCGAGCACAGCAGGGCCGGCGGCTGCACCGGCAGGGAGAAGGTGACCATCCGCCTCCTGCTCGCCGAGGACCAAGCCCTCATCCGAAAGGCGCTTGCCAGCCTGCTCGAGCTCGAAGCCGACTTCACCGTGGTCGCCGCCGTCGGCCGGGGCGACGAGGTGGCAGACGCCGCGAGAGCCACCTCGCCCGACGTCGCCCTGCTCGACATCGAGATGCCCGGCATCGACGGGCTGGCTGCCGCTGCGGTGCTGGCGAGGGAGCTGCGCACCTGCCGTTCGCTCATCCTCACCACCTTCGGCCGCCCGGGCAACCTTCGCCGGGCGCTCGGCGCCGGAGCCTCCGGCTTCGTGGTCAAGGACGCCCCGCCAGAGGCCCTTGCGGACGCCATCCGCCGGGTCGCCGCCGGCCAGCGGGTCCTCGACCCGACCCTCGCCGCCGAGACCGCTGCGGCCGGCCGCTCCCCGCTCACCGCCCGTGAACGCGACGTGCTCGTCGCCTGCGCCGACGGTTCTCCCGTCGCCGAGATCGCCCGGCGCCTGTTCCTCTCCGAGGGCACGGTGCGCAACTACCTCTCCGCCGCCATCACCAAGAACGCGGCACGCAACCGCATCGATGCAGCACGGATCGCCGAGACCAACGGCTGGCTGTAGAGCAAGTCACGCCGTCGGCGCGAGCCGCGGGCCGTGCGCGGCCTGGCGCCAGCTGGGAAGGCTCGGGCGGCGACCCTTCGGCGGAGACGTGCGGGCCGAGTGGCCCTGGGCAGGTGGGCACCCGGAAGCCGGCTGGGAGGCCTCTTGACAGACGCGTTCTCAATGAGGAAACTATTTCTCATCGACGACACCACCTTTACCCCGAGCGTGCACTACATCGACCCCAGGTCGGCCCTCGCCTGGCTGGTCGACGCCTTCGGCTTCGAGGTGACCATGGCCATCGACGCCACCGAAGAGGACCCCAGTTCCTGCCACTACGAGCTGGCTGTCGGGGGCCGGGGCCGCGTGATGATCGGCGGGGAGTGGCGCAGCGGGATCCGCAGCCCGAGCAGCATCGGCGGCGCCAACACCCAGACCCTGTGGGTCGCTCTGCCCGGAGGCTTGGACGAGCACTGCGAGCGGGCCCGCGCGGCCGGGGCGGTGATCGACCAGGAGCCGGCAGAGCAGTTCTACGGGGATCGCACCTATCGCGCCTTCGACCCCGAGGGGCACCTGTGGAGCTTCTCCGAGCACGTGCGCGAGGTGAGCAGAGCCGAGGCCGAGGCTGCCCTCGGCCAGCCGATCACGTCCTCCACCTGGGAGTGAGCGGGACCGCCGGGTCGGCACCGCAGAGCAGTCCTGCGCGAGAGCCGCTCGACGCGCTGCTATTCGCGCTGGCAGATCCGACGCGCCGGCGGGCCGTCGAGCTGCTCGCCTCGGGTCCGCGCCGCGCCGGCGAGCTGGCCGGCGAGCTCGGGGTGCGCGCCCCGAGCATGAGCAAGCACCTCCGGGTCCTGAGAGCGAGCGGTCTCGTCACCGAGTCGGTGCCGAGCTTCGACACCCGGGTCCGGATCTACCAGCTCCGCCGCGAGCCCATTGCCGGGCTGCGGGCGTGGCTGGCCGATACCGAGGCGGCCTGGACCGACGAGCTCGAAGCCTTCGCCGCCCACGTGGCCACCCGCGATGAGACCTGAAGCTTCCCGGGTCCTCGTCGCGCGCCGGGTGGCCTGCGAACCGGCAGAGGCCTTCGAGCGCTTCACCGCCGAGATCGGTCGGTGGTGGCGGCCGAACCCCCTCTTCGCCTTCAGCCCCGGACGCACCGGCACCGTCGCCCTCGAACCGGGCATCGGAGGTCGGCTCACCGAGACCTACCCTGACGGGAGCCACTTCGTGATCGGCGTGGTACGCCTCTGGCAGCCACCGGAGCGTCTGGTGGTCTCCTGGCGTCTCGAGGGCTTCCCGCCCGGGGTCGAGACCGAGCTGTCGGTCAGCTTCGAGCGCGTTGCGGTCGGTGAGACCCGGGTCTGTGTCGAGCACTTCGGCTGGGACGCCTTGCCGCCGGAGCACGCGGCGCGCCACGGCTTTCCCTTGCCAATCTTCGAGCTGCGCTTCGCCGAGTGGTGGCAGAGCATGCTGGCCGCTCACTATCCCCGCACCCAACCGGAGCCCGACAGAGCGGAGAGGGCACCCTGATCTACGTCGCCCACAAGGCCTCTCCGCCCACGTGCGCTCTCCCGGCCGCGAAGTCGTCGAACCCCCGCCCCGTCGCCCGACGCACCAGCCGTCTCCCCCGCGACGAGTCACGCAGAAGGACGTTCGGCTTGACGGCAGGTGTCGCGGTCAACTAGGTATATGATACATGAATGCGGATGAGCCGACGATCTCGTTCCGACTGGACCCGTACTCGGGCTTGCCGGCGTACCGCCAGCTCGCTGGACAGGTACGCGACGCAGTCAGTCTCGGGCTGCTCCACCCCGGTGATCGGCTCCCCTCGGTGCGTGAGGTCGTCGCCCAGGTGACGGTCAACCCGAACACGGTGCTACGGGCCTACCGAGAGCTCGAGGCCGACGGCACGGTCGACGCCGTCCAGGGACGCGGCACCTTCGTCGCCGACGTCCCCGCTCCACGGGTCTCGCCGTCGCGCCAGTTGGAGCTGCACGAAGAGCTGGTCGGATGGATCCGCCGGGCTCGCCAGGCTGGGATGCACGACGACGCGATTCGAGCGCTCGTCGCCGCCGTGGTGGACCCGACCCCGGTCCGAGAGCGAGAGACGCTTCGGTGACTGCATCCGAGATGGTTCTCACGGTGTCGGGTCTGTCCAAGCGCTATCGGGGCCGCTGGGCACTGCAGCACTGCTCGTTCGAATTGTCGCCGGGGGCCATCGCAGCGCTCGTCGGCCCGAACGGTGCCGGAAAGTCCACGTTGCTTCGGATACTCGCTGGCCTCATCCGACCCGACGCCGGGAACTTCGCTGTCACCGGCGCCGCCCCCGGCGGGACCCGCTCGTCGCAAGTGGCCTACTTGGACCAGGACCGTCCCCTCTACGGGAACCTCTCGGTGTCCGAAACGCTGCGCCTCGGCCGGGCGATGAACCACGACTGGGACCAAAGGCGGGCGGTCGAGCACCTGGAGAGGCTTGGCATCGACCAGCACCAGAAGGTCGGTACGCTCTCCGGTGGCCAGCGAGCGGAGGTCGCTCTCACTCTTTGCCTGGCGAAGCATCCCAGGCTGCTCCTGCTCGACGAGCCGTTTGCCGGCCTCGACCCTCTCGCCCGAGGCGACCTGGCGCGAGTGCTGCTGCAGTCGGTGGTCGAGGACGGTACGACGGTGGTGCTGTCCTCCCACGTGGTCGCCGAGCTGGCCGACTTCTGCGACCACCTGCTCCTCCTCACTGGCGGCAAGATGCGCCTAGCCGGCGAGATCGACCGACTGCTCGCCCGTCATCGGCTCCTCGTCGGGAGCGTCAGCTCCCCGCTCCCGACGAGAGCTCGCATCGTCTCTCGCACCGCCAGCTCCCGTCAGCTCACCCTCTTGGTCGACGCCGATCCCCTCGTGTGCTTCCAAGGGTGGGAGGCCGCCATGCCAAGCCTCGGAGAACTGATCATCGCCTACTTGCGTGACGCCGCAGCCTGCAGCGACGAGCATCGGGCGGGAGCCCTCTCGGGGAGCGCCGAAGCACGATGACCTGGGTTGCGTGGCGCGTCCATCGAGGTTTGCTGCTGGTCGTTCTCGTGGGCCTGGTAGCCAGCTGCACCTTTCTGGCGATCGATGCGGCATCCAGCACCCCTCATGTGCTCGACGAATGGAGGACCATCTCCTACCTGAGCGTTGCCGGCATGCTCACGCTACCCTGCCTCGTCGGGCTGGCCGTTGGCGCTCCTCTGGTTGCGACCGACCTCCAGCACGCAACGCACCGCCTCGTCTGGAGCCAGGACGTCACCCGTCTCCGATGGGCGCTCATCAAGCTCGCGGTCGGTACCGCCGTCGTGCTCGCCCCGATGGCCGGTCTCACCTTGCTCGTTGGCTGGTGGGCGACCAGAGTCCCCATCCCGCACTCGATCGTGGTCGGCGGCTTCTACGGGCGCGGAGTTGCACCGGTCGCCTTCGACACAACCGGTCCGGTCATCGTCGCCTACGCCTTGTTCGCATTCGCTATCGGCGCACTGCTCGGAGCGGTTGTCGCCCGACCGGGCTGGGCCTTTGCCCTCGGTGCTGCAGTGGTCACTGTCGTCAGGGTCCTCGTCCAGACGGCTGTTCGCCCCCACCTCGCTACCCCCGAGGTGCTGAGCAACCTCACTGGCAGCGCCCCGGTCGGGCTCGGCTCTGCGTGGATCCTTCGCGAGGGTTGGCTCCCCACCGGCCGTCTCAGCCCCGCCGCCGGCAGTACGTGGTCCCCGTTCCCGGATCAATGCCTGTCTGCCACCCAGTCCGATGCCACGTTAGCCCGCTGTGCCTTGCGGACCCACGTGCACTTCGTGGCGATCTTCCAGCCAGCGAGCCACTACTGGGCCCTGCAGGCCGGCGAGTCCGCCATCTTCGTCGGTGCCTCGGTCCTGCTCGCCGCACTGAGCGTCCTGGTCGTCGTCCGCCGATCCGCTTGAGGTCAGACCTGGTCCAAACCGGGATGGGGAGGATGTCGAGGAGGGGTGGGGACGAGCGGAGCGGGACATACGACAACGGGCTGAGCACCTGCCTTGCCGGCGTCGACCTCCGGCTCGATGGCGGGACCGTGGAGGCACTCGAACGCTGGGCACGCGCCGCCGCCGCCTTGTCCGCCGGCTCCGCGAGCGCCCCGGGATCCGACCACGACGCTGCGGCGGCCTGGGCCGAGCTCGCAGCCGCCACCTCCGACGCCGTGTCGGCGCTCTCCTGGCACGGCCTCACGGCGGGCGAGCCCACGCGCCTCGCTGACGCTGCTGCCCGGCTCGCCGACACCTGGCCGGAGCTGTCGGAGCTTCTCCGGCTCGCCGAGGAGGAAGCACGGTCCTCCGGAGCAGGCCACGGCACGCTCGCCCCGCCAGCTGATGGGAGCCGGGACCTGACTACGGCCACATCCGAGGCACGGTGCTCTCTCGCCGGCGCGGTGACGACCTCGCGGGCCTTGCTCCGGGAACTGGCCGGCGACCCCGACCCCGAGGTCCGCCGGGCGGTGGCGGCCAATGAGTCCGCCTCGCCCGACGTGATCGGTGTGCTCGTCTCGGACCCCTCCGAGACCGTCCGCCTCACCCTTGCCCAACGCCGCGCCTGTCCTTCCGAGATCCAGGCCCGTCTCGCCCGTGACACCCGCGCCGGTGTGCGCGCAACCGTCGCCTCCCGTGCCGACTGCCCGCCGGCTGCCCTCGTGACGCTCGCTCACGACGAGAGGGCATCGGTGAGACAGGCGGTCGGCGACAACCGAGCGACCCCCCCGGAGCTACTGGTCGTGCTCGCCGCCGACCCCGACCGCTCGGTCCGCATGGCGGTCGGACGCTCACGCCGGGGACCGGAAGCCGCGCTGCTCAAGCTGCTGCGCACCGGGGAGGAGCGCATGCGCCAAGTTGTCGCGGAGGCCGACCAGGCTACCGAAGCCGTGCTCCTCCAGCTCGTGCGCGACCCCGACCCAGCGATCAGGGCGCGGGTCGCCCGGAACCCCGGGGTCACGACCGCCCTGCTCGAGGGCCTCAGCACCGACAGCGACGTCGGGGTGCGCACGGCGAGCGCTGCGAACCCGTCCCTCTCCGTCAGTGCGCTCGAGCTGCTCTCCCAGGATCGCGAGGGCATCGTCCGTCGGGCGGTGGCTCTCAACTCGAGCGCTCCTCCGGCGCTGCTCGCCACTCTCGGTTGCGACCGGCTCGACTGGGTGCGCTCGGCGGTCGCCGGCCGTCGCGACCTCACGCCGGAGGTTGCAGCCGTCATCCTCCTCGAGCGGCCCGAGGTCCGGCTCGCTCCCGAGGTGCTCGAGCGCCTCGGGAGCTGCGACCGGGAGCGATCGTGATCGACGAGTCCCGTGCTGCGCTCGCAGCGTGTGTCGAGGCGGGCGTCCCGGTGATCTTGTGGGGACCGCCCGGCGTCGGGAAGAGCTCGGCCGTGCGCGCCGTGGCCGCCGAGCTCGGTATGCACCTCGAGACGGTCATCGCCTCCATCCGGGAGCCGAGCGACTTCGCCGGACTACCGATGCGGGTCGGAGGCTCGGTGGAGCTCGCGCCACCGCGCTGGGCACGCAACATCGTGGACCACGGTGGGGGGATCGTCTTCTACGACGAGATCTCGACGGCGCCGCCGGCCGTGCAGGCAGCCCTCCTGCGCCCGATCCTCGAGGGCGTAGTCGGCGATCTCGCCTTGCCCCCGGCGACCCGAACGGTAGCCGCTGCGAACCCTCCGGACGCTTCGGGCGGCGGCTGGGAGCTCTCGCTCCCGCTCGCCAACCGCTTCTGCCACCTCGAGTGGGAGGTGTCACCTCACGAGGTGGCCCGAGGCCTCGCCCTCGGCTGGCAGTCGGTCCCCGACGGCACCAGCCGAGCGGCTGACCCAGACCGGGAGGCCCCGAACGTAACGTCCTCGCTCGGCGCCATCGGCGCGTTCCTCCACACCCGACCGGACCTCGTGCTCGTCGTTCCGCCCTCGCAAGCCCACGAAGGGGGGTTCCCGTCGCCGCGCTCGTGGGAGATGGCCGCTCGGCTCCACGCCGTGGCCCGCTCGCGGCGCTCCCCGCCCTCGGTGCTGCGCGCCCTCGTCGCTGGATGCGTGGGATTGGGGGCCGCCAGCGAACTGCTCTACTACCTGGACCACCTCGACGTGCCCCTGCCCGAGACGGTGCTCGCCGATCCCGAAGCCTGGGAGATCCCGGTGCGGCACGGCGACCTCGTCTACGCCACCGTCACATCGGTCACATCCCTAGCCGCCAGCTTGGCTACTGCAGCAGCCTGGGAAGCTGCAGGTATCGTCCTCGCGCGAGTGGCCGAGGCCGGGCTGGTCGACGTTGCCTACCATGCGAGCCGGAGCTGGATCCGCCAACGTCCCGAGGGTGCCCTTCCTGCCGCACGTACGTTGCTCGCCCTGCGGCCACTCCTCGTCAGCGCGCCCGAGCCCACCGAGACGCCGTGACGAACGGCGCAGGTGGGCCACCGTGGCCCGCAGAGGTCGCCGGACCCTCGCCCGGCCTCCGGAGGCTGCAGAGCGGCAGAGCCCGAGCTGCCACGATTGCTCCGTACCTCGCCGCCGCCTTGTTCGCCCTGCTGCCGCACGAGAGCACCGCCGTGCCCACAATGGCCGTCAGCACCTCCTACGACCTGTACTGGTCCCCCGAGTTCGTCGATCACCTCGACGTCGAGCAGTGTGCGGCCGTGTGGCTCCACGAGGTCTCCCACCTCCTACGGGGCCACGCCCGGCGGGGCACGGCCATCGGCGTGACGCGCGAGACGGCCCGATTGTGGAACCTCGCTTGCGACGCGGCCATCAACGCTGACCTCCGGGACATGGGCCTCTCACTGCCCGGCGGGGTGCTCGCAGAGGACCTCGGCGTGCATCACCACCTGAGCGCCGAGGAGATCTACGCCCTGATCTCCAGCACCGAGCGACCGGCCCCGCCGGAGGCGCTCCACCCGGACTGCGGATCGGGCGCCGGCGGCGGGCCGCGAGCCTGGGAGGCACAACTCTCGCCCGATGGGGGTCGCGCTCTGGTCGACGACGCCGTCGCCCGAAGGGTCGCCGTGGCCATCGTCGAGCACGTCGCGAGGGACAACGGGTCCGACCGGCCCTCCGACCCCACGCAGCGAGACGGGGTGTGGCCAGCTGCCGTACCGATCGCGTGGCGGCTGTGGGCGGCCGAGGTGCTCGACAGCCGGATCGACTGGAAGGTGCAGTTGGCCAAGCTCACCCGCCGCGAGCTGGTCGCCCGCGGAGCCGCCGACTACACGAGCCGGCGGCTCGCCCGGCGGGAGGTGGAGCCGTTCGTCCTCTCGTCGCTCGCCGCACGGTCGTCGGCGAGCTGTGCGGTTGTCGTCGACACCTCCGCTTCGATCGATGAAGTCGAGCTCGGGGCGGCCATTTGCGAGCTGGCTGCGCTCGTACGTGCCCTGCGTGGCCTGCCGATCGACGTCGTGCTCTGCGACACCGCCGCCACCGTCGTACGCCGGGTGGTAGACCCGCGCTCGCTGGTGCTCTGTGGCGGCGGAGGGACCGACCTGCGGGTCGGGATCGCAGCCGCTGCTCTCCTGCGCCCCGCAGCGGACCTGATCGTCGTGCTCACCGACGGCTACACGCCCTGGCCGTCCGAGCCACCCCCGGCCAACAGGCGTGCGCGCTACCTCGCCGTCTTGCTCGACGACGCCCCGGTCCCGCCGCCGTACTTCACGACTATCAGCGTTCCGGGCGGCGGCTTCGCCCGCCGATCGTCGAACATGGTCGGCGTCTTGCGCCCGACCGGTGAGCGGTGAGCCCCCCCGACGGGACCGAGAAGTCCCGCGAGGCCACCGGAGGGGCTCCCCCACCGCCGGTCCCGGCGTACCCCCCACCTGCGGGTCGGCCGGGTGCGCCTTTCGGAGATCCCAATCTCAAGCTCGTCGTACTCGACGCTCTGATGAAGACGGGCTCGCTCGACCTCGGCTCCCACCAGCAGCTCGCCGAGCACGTGCTCGCTCGGCCTGTCGACTTCGATGCGGAAGGCCACGAGCCGATCCCGGAGATCTTCGACTACCTCACCCGCTACCCGCTCGGCCCGGCACTCCTCGATTCGGTCACCTTTCTCGACTTCTGCGGCTCACACGACATCTACACCTACGTCCACTACTTCTGGGACGGCGAGGAGGCCTTCGAGGTCACCTCACTCGAAGGCATCGGGCATCTGGCCAAACTCGAGAGGCTCCATGTGGTCGCCGACGTGGTCTCCAAGGAGATCGAGGCGGAGGCTTGCGTGTTGGCGTCACGGCTCGCCGTCGAGTCGTTCCTCCGCAGTTGCGCC
>JAKARG010000483.1 GCA_021819345.1 Actinomycetes bacterium
GGTGGAACCGAGCGGCACGGCCGGAGACGGGCGCAGCTCACGCCCGGTTGCGCCAGCGGGGCGGGAAACCGCCACTCCGGGGTCCCTCCGGCACCCGAGGTCCTGCGAGCTCCACCGCCGACAGTCGCCCGCACCCGAGCAAGCACCGGCTCGATTCGGGTCCAGAGCGAGGTCATGTCGCCTCGCACTCTACCCCCACGACCTCGGCACCCCGACGGTCCTTGCACCCCGAGGACCTCGGAGCCCGTGCCGGACGCAGCCGGCTCAGCCGAACCTACGCATCCGGACGTTGAGGACGAGGCCGACCGCCGCGAACTCGGCCAGCACCGCCGATCCCCCGTAGCTGACCCACGGCAGGGGGATCCCGGCCACCGGCATGATCCCCATCGTCATGCCGACGTTCTCGAAGGTCTGGAACAACAGATAACCGAAGACCCCGGCACACAGCAGGCGCCCGAAGTCGTCCCGGCTGAGCAGCGCCGCCTGCCAGGTCCTCCAGAGCAGCACCAAGAACAGCGCGAGGAGGAGCGCAGAACCGATCAGGCCGACCTGCTCGCCGACCGCGCTGAAGATGAAATCTGCGTACTGCTCGGGCACCGAGGAGAGGTTGGTGGAGGTACCGTGACCGATTCCCTGCCCGAGCAGGCCACCGTGGCTGATCGCGGTCTTCGACTCGACCACGTTGTAGATGTTGGCGCCCGCCTTGGTCTGCAGCAGCGCCGGGCTCACCTGGGCCGGAGTGTGGAGGAACGAGCTGATCCGTGACTCCTGGTACCCCCTGAGCAGGCCGAACTGGACCACGGCCACGAGCACGACCGCCGCGATGAGCCCGAGGGCCGCCAGGTGCCTGGAGCGGGCCCCCGCCACGACGACCACCGTGGCAAGGATGGCGAGCAGCACGAGGGCCGAGCCGAGGTCGGGCTGCTTGTAGACCAGCACGAACGGGACCGCCGCCAGGGCGATCAAGCCGAGCAGCGCCCTGCCGTCGAGGGAGCCCTTGAACGACGAGGCGTAGGCGGCAAGCGCGACGATGAGGGCGATCTTGGCGGCTTCGGAAGGCTCGAACTGGAGGGACCCGAGCTGGAACCATGCCTCTGCGCCGAAGTTGCGGTGACCGACCACGAAGACTGCGACGAGGAGGAAGAGCATCCCGCCGTAGACCACCGCCGCCCAGTCCCGGTAGCGGCGGTAGTCGACGGCGGCGACGGCGAGCATCACCGCAAGACCGATGAGGCTGAAGACCGCCTGCTTCTTTGCATATGCGAAACCGGACAGCCCTGCGGCCTCGAGCGGGATGCGCGTCGCCGTCCAGACCATCGTGACCCCGAAAGCAGCGATCAGCAACACGACGGCCACCGTCAGGAGGTCGAGGTGCCTCCATGGCGTCGAGCTGCGCTGCCGGACGTGAGCACCCGGAGCAGGACGGAGATCGGTGAGCATGGTCATTGGTCAGAAGCCGGTCGGCCCTGAGACGCCCGGCGCTCGCCCGGCGGGGGGCTACCCGACCCCATGAAGCTACCAGTGCCAGGGTGCCGCAGCCCGCAACTGCACGGAGCCGGCGCCGGGCACGAGAGCAGCGGCGCGCTCACCTGACCCCGAGGGTCTCGACCCGCCCCTCCCGATCGGCGCTCGGCATCCCCCTCGCGGCCCTGCCCACCAGCCAGGTCGTCGGCAACACGAGCACTGCGTTCCAGCCGCCCTCGATCACGGCGATCCGCAGGAGCCAGCGGTGACCGAGGTCCATGATCGCGCTCTGGCCGGCAAGGTCGCCGGCGGCGAGGAACAGTGCCACCCCACCGAGGGTCGCCACGAAGGCAACCAGCGGCTCGACAGCCCTGCCGTCGGAGAGCACGCTGCTACGGGCCCAGCCGACTGCGAAGCCGACCAGGCACCAGGCGAGGGCGGACAGGCCGACCGGGGTGGCGGCGAGGGTGAGGTCCTCGACCAGCCCGGCCGAGAAGCCGATCACCGCACCCGCCTCCGGCCCGGTGGTCAGCCCGCCGGCAATGGCAAGGAGCAAGAACAGGTCCGGGGCTACGCCGGCAATCCTCAGGTCTGCGCCGAAGGTGGTCTGCACGATCGCGACGAGGACGACGAGCGCACCGACACGGCAGCGACCGACCGACGCCGGGCTCACTGCGGCGACCAGAGCAGGATGTCGAGGTAACCGAGGCCGCTCGCGTCGACGAGCGGGCGGAGGCTCACCACTGGTTCGGTCTCGCCGTCGGGGGTCCGGATCGCGCTGACCCTTCCGACCGGGATCCCCGCCGGGAAGCCCTCCATCGAGAGCCCCGAGGTGAGCAGCGTCTCGCCGACACGGAGCTTCGGCGCCGGGTAGCTCGACGGCAGGACGCTGACCTGCATCGGGGATGCAGCTCCCCGACCGAGGGCGGAGCCCGTGTTGTGGTCGGGTAGGGCCACACCGACGACGAATCTCGGGTCGGTGAGCAGTTCCACCGTGGCGGTACGGGCGGTCACCGCCGAGACCCACCCGGCGAGCCCGCCGCCGGCAACGACCGGTTGGTGCACCACCACCCCCGAGTCTCTGCCGCGGTCCACGGTCACGGTGGAGGCGAAGTTGGACCCACCGAGATCGATTACCTGGGCGGTCAGCTTCGGTACGCCGGCTGCGAAGGGTAGGTGGTGCAGCGCCAGGACCTGGTCGGCGGACGCCTCGGCAAAGGCTGCGCCGGCCCGCTCGGACTGGAGGCTCGACACCTCCGCCCGGAGCCTCGCGTTCTCGGCCTCTACCCGGCCGTAGTCGACAGCGCCGGTGATGAAGTTGCCCACCGGGCGCAGCGCAGCGTGGATGCCGGACTGGACCGGGGAGAGGACCGAGCCGACCGCGTTGCGCACGCCCTGGAGCGCCTGGCGGCCGTGCCCACTGGCGTCGAGGGTCACGAGGGTCAAGGAGACCAGCACGAGGAAGGCAACTACGAAGCGCAGCCTCGCAGGGCGTCTGACGACGGCCAACCGGTCCCCGTCAGCGCGGGTTGCCGGACATGAGCAC
>JAKARG010000484.1 GCA_021819345.1 Actinomycetes bacterium
GTCTGGTAGAAGTGCTCGGACAGCTTGCGGAACGTCGCCGGCCGCTGGTCGTACGCGCTGCGGACCCGGCGCCCGTAGTGGTAAACGGCGTCGTAGCCGCCCCAGAGGATCCGGTTGTCCGTTGTCAGGCGGTAGTAGTGGAACTGGTTGCCGGCGTCCGAGACCCCTTGGCGCTGGGACCAGCCGACCCGGTCCAGCTGCTCGGCGCCGAGCGGCTCGGTGACGAGCACGTGGTCGTAGACCGGGACCACCCTCGGTCGGACGCGACGCAGGAGCGAGGGGAAGGCGTTGGTCCCGAGCGCCACCCGGTCGGCGAGGAGCTTGCCCCCGGTGGTGGCCACCTCGACCATCCGACCGGAGCGCTCCAGGCCGAGGGCCCCTGTCTGCTCGAAGATCCGCACCCCGGCGTCGAGGCAGGCGTCCCGGAGCCCCCAGGCGAGCCGAGCCGGGTTGACGATGGCGCAACCCTCGCGGTCCCAGCGCCCTGCCAGATAGGTCGGGGAGTCGAGCTCCGCCCTGACCTCCTCCGGCCCGAGCCAGTCCTCCGGCAAGCCCCCGCCGCCACGCAGCTCCTCCACCTGCCAGTCGGAGGTGGCCACGCTGAGCGCGCCGGTGCGCTCCCAGCCGCAGTCGATCCCCCGCGCCGTGACGAAGTCCTCGATCGACTCCAGGTTGTCCTGGCCGAGCCGGGCCAGCTCGTCGTACTCCTCGGGGAAACGGCTGCGGCCGTTGGCCTCGCCGTGGGTGAGGGTCGCCTCGCAGAACCCGCCGTTGCGTCCGGTCGCGGCCCAGGCGACCCGTTCGGCCTCGATCAGCACCACGTCGAGACCGGGGTCGGCCGCCTTGGCGAGCAGCGCGGTCCACAACCCGGAGAAGCCACCTCCGACCACCGCGAGGCCGGTCCGCAATGGCCGGTGGAGCGAGGGCAGGAGCGAGGGCGCGTCGGGGTCGTCGAGCCAGAAGCTCACCGGTGCAGCCCGCCGCCAGGCCTGGTCGGAGAGCAGGAGCGGGCTGCGGGAACCGGTGGCCACCACGGCTCAATGATGCCCTCGGTGGCCGGCGAGCGTCGAACGAGCCACCAGGACCCATGGCGGGGGTGGGGAGGGGACCGCCGGAGAGGGTCGTAGTCTCGAACCCGACGTCGAGCCAGCTCCGACATCACAACCCCGCTGACCAGCTGGGATGGCCGAGCATCCGGGAGGAGGTCTTCGATTGGCCACATCGCGGCGAGGAGGCGCCCGCCTGGAGCCCCCGCGCCGGAGGAAGGCCGCCCTGGGGCGGGCCGGCCGGCGGGCGGAGAGCCACCTCGAGGTGCTCTTCGGCGGACCGGAGCGCACCCGGGTGATCGTGGTCCTCGCCTGCGTGCTCTCGCTCAGCAGCGCCGATGCCGCCACCGTCGGCGCCGCTGCGCTCCCCCTTCGCCAAGCGCTACATGTCGACAACACCGACATCGGCCTGCTCGTGACCGCCAGCTCGCTCGTCGCCGCAGCAGCGAGCATCCCTTTCGGGGTGCTCGCCGACCGGGTGCGACGCACCCGGACACTCGGCTTCACCGTCGCGCTCTGGGGGGTCGCGATGCTCTGGTCGGCGACCGCCGGCAGCTTCGACAAGCTGCTCTTGTCCCGGCTCTTCCTCGGGGTGGTCAACGCCTCCGCCGGACCGGTGGTCGCCTCCATGGTGGGCGACTACTTCCCCTCGGCCGAGCGCGGTCGGATCTACGGCTACATCCTCACCGGCGAGCTGGTCGGCTCCGGGATCGGCTTCGCGGTGACCGGCGACGTGGCAGCCCTCAGCTGGAGGGCCGCCTTCGTGATCCTCGCAGTGCCGACCTTCGTGCTCGCCCGCTACGTGCTGCGCCTACCCGAGCCGACCCGAGGTGGGATCGCCCCTCTGCCGAGCACCACCGCCGGCGCCGTTTCCGGTCGCGGATCGCCGGAGCCGACCCGGCCGGCGGCAGGACCGTTCGCCGAGCCTCCCCCTCCCCCGCTCGACGAGAGCTGGGCTCCTGGCGCCGACGGCTGGGACTGGGATGACCTGGGAGCCGAGCACGCCCGCAGCCAGTCCCCGGCGGGAGCCCGGTCCGAGCAGGCCGGCCACCAGTCTGCGTCGGGCGAGACCGATGCCCAGCGGGTCGCGAGAGAGCGAGGGATCAGCCCGGACCCCGATCGGGTGCTCAGGGTCGACGCCAGCCGGATGCGCGTGTGGAGCGCCAGCCGCTACCTGCTCGGCATCCGGACCAACGTCATCCTGATAGTCGCCAGCGCCTTCCTCTACTTCTACCTCGCCGGCCTGCAGACCTTCGGCTCGGAGATGGCGAGCGAGCAGTACGGCGTCCCGGTGGCGATCGCCAACCTCCTGATCCTCCTCGTCGGGGTCGGCGCGGTGGTCGGAGTGCTCCTCGGCGGCTACCTGAGTGACAGCCTCCTGCGCCGCAAGATCCTCAACTCCCGGCTCTGGATCGCCGGGATCGGCGCCCTGCTCACCACCGTGCTGTTCGTGCCGGCCATCCTCACCCGCAGCACGCTCACGGCAGTTCCCTACCTCGCCCTCGCCGCCTTCGGCCTGACCGTCCAGGAGGCTCCGATCGACGCCGCCCGCCTCGACATCGTCCCACCCCTGCTGTGGGGACGGGCCGAAGGGCTCCGCACCACGCTACGCACCTCCGCCCAGGCGCTCGCCCCACTGCTCTTCGGAGCCCTCAGCGAGCTGCTCGGCGGGGGTCGCGCCGGTCTGCAGTGGACCTTCCTCGTGATGCTGCTTCCGGTGCTCGCCAACGGGGTGATCCTGCTCTACGCGACCCGCACCTATCCTCGGGACGTGGCCACCGCCGCGGCCGCTGTTCCCCCTCCCGCATGAGACCCGGCGCCGGCGATGCCGAGCCCGCAGGCTCCTTCCCGGCCCGGGGCTCCTCTGCTCGCCGGCCCAGGCGGGGCTCTCTTCCTGGCCCCGGGGGTCTCCCTTCCCGGCTCCGGGGCCCCCTTCCCGGCTCCGGGGC
>JAKARG010000485.1 GCA_021819345.1 Actinomycetes bacterium
CTGGGCCCCGTAGGGGACCACATCTGGCCTTCTACGGGACCCAGTTCCAGACAACGCTCGCCGGCGCACGCCGCCGGCACACGTCGCCGGCTGTCGGCCCACCCGGACCGGCAGCAGACCGAAGAGGGGCCTCCGTGACCAGCCGGCCGGTCAGCGACCCACCGGTGCTGCCACCACCGCGTCGATCAGGTGTGGTCCAGGCTCGGCGTGCGCAGCAGCCAGCTGTCGGGTGAGCTCCTCGGCAGTCTCGGCGCGGGAGGCGGGAACCCCGAGACCCCTGGCGAGCGAGACGAAGTCGAGGTCGGGGCGCGAGAGGTCGAGCAGGCTGCGTGCGAGGGGCCCCGGAGCGCCGGCCTCCACCCGGTCCAGCTCCGTCGCCAGGATGGCATAGGAGCGGTTGTCGATGATCACGGTCGTCACGTCGAGGCTCTCGCGAGCCTGGGTCCAGAGCGCAGGCAGGGTGTAGAGAGCGCTGCCGTCCGCCTGTAGGCACAAGACCGGCCGACCGTCTCCCGCGAGCGCCGCCCCGGTCGCGCACGGCAGCCCGAACCCGATCGCTCCACCGGTGAGGGTCAGCAGGTCGTGCGGGGCTGCGCCGGCGAGGCCCGCTCCGAGGCCGAAGCTCGAGCTCACCGACTCGTCGACGACCACGGCGGCCTCCGGCAAGGTGACGCCGACTGCGGCACCAAGTGTTTCCGGGTCGATCGGGCCCGACGGTCGCTCGGCCCGTACCGCGCCTCGATGGTGATCGACCGGGTCCCCCCTCGGACTGCCCACCCCGGCGCCGGCCAGTGCCTCTGCCAACGCCCGGAGGGCGCCTATGGCGTCGACGCCGGGTGGGGCCAGCTCGCATACCGAGCACCCGTCCGGAACCAGGTCGCCCGGACGACCCGGGTAGGCGAAGAACGCGACCGGCCGGCGCGCCCCGAGCAGGACCAGGTGCCGGGCGCCATCGAGCTGGGCAGCCGCCATCTCGGCGAGATAGGCGAGCCGGGCGATCCGGGCCCGACCCGAGCCTCTCGCCATCCGCGCCGGGAATGTCTCGCAGACGAGCCTGGCGCCGGCGGCAGTCGCCAGCCGAAGAACGAGGTCCTGGGCGGCCGGGTCGGCGACCACCTCCCCCCCCACGAGGATCACCGTCGGCTCGGCCGAGCGCAGCGCGAGCAGAGCGGCGTCGAGGTCGGCGTCGGAGGGAGGAGCCGGCGGCCTCGGGGGCCGAGGAGCGGCCACCACCCCGCCGGCCCCCCACGACACGTCGGCAGGGAGCACCAGGGTGGCGACGCCACCCGGAGCGGACCGGGCGGCCGCAACGGCCGAGGCTGCATGGGCTCCGACGTCGCCGGGCCGCCAGGACCGGCGGACCCAGGTCGACACGGTGCCGGCGAGGGCGTCGAGGTCGGACTCGAGCGGGGCGTCCAAGCGCTTGTGGTAGGTCGCGTGATCACCGACGACCACCACCACCGGGGTGCGAGCCCGACGGGCGTTGTGGAGGTTGGCGACCCCGTTGGCCAGCCCGGGACCGAGGTGCAGCAGGGCGGCCGCCGGTCGACCCGCCACCCTCCCGTAGCCGTCGGCGGCTCCGGTGACCACCCCCTCGGAGAGGCCGAGGACCGGGCGGAGGCCGGGAACCGAGTCGAGGGCTGCGACGAAGTGCATCTCGGAGGTACCAGGGTTGGCCAGGCACGTGTCGACCCCAGACGCTACGAGCGTCGCGACCAGGGCACGCGCTCCGCTCGTCACTGCGGGGTCGCCGGGCTCCTGGCTCTCATGCGGCGAGGTCGACAGAGCGGCCTTCCCCTCCGCTGCCGGCCCCATCCCCGTCGCCCACGCCGGCGCCCCGGCGGGACCACCCATAAGCAGGGATCGAGAGGAGCAACGGCCCGACGTAGCCGAAGAGCCGGTAGACCGCCACAGCGGCGATCGCCGGAGCAGCGGGAGTGCCGAGAGCCACGAGCACCCCGACGGTTCCGGTCTCGACCGCCCCGAGGCCTCCGGGCAGCGGCACCAGGGCACCTGCGAGCTGCCCGGCCGCGTAGGCGAGGAGCAGCCCGGACCAGGGCACCGGGAGGCGCAGCACCCAGAACGCCGCAGCCAGGCAAGCGGCGTCGCCGACCCAGTTGAGCATGCTGGCGGCGAGCACGGCCGAGCCGGTCGACCAGCCGGCTCGCTGTCCTGCCGCCTCGCCGGCCAGCTCCATCAAGCGGACCGTTGCCCGGCGGGCGCGGCCCCGGAGCCCCGTCGCACGACCCCCCCTGTTGGCGCCGAGCCCCGAGAGCGACTCGGCCCGGTGGGTGAGCACGACCACCCCGGCCGCACCGATCGCAAGCAGGGCGGAGGCAGCGATCGCCGCCCTGCCGCCGACGGCTCCCGCCGCTACCCCACCGGCGATGGCCACCGCCAGGAGCGTCACCGTCGAAGCGAACCCCGAAGCCACCACCACCCAGGTCGCCTGGCCAGCACTGGCGCCTCGGCGGGAGTACTGGTGCGCCGACCAGAGCGTCGAGCTGACCGTCCCCGCCGGGAGCAGGATCGCCATCCCGTTTGCGGCAAGGGTGACCGCGACCACGTCGAGGAGCCGGATGCCGACGCCACCGCGGCGCAGCAACCACCGAGGGACGACTGCGAAGGAGACCAGCGAGACCGCCTCCACCGCAGCCGCCACGGCGAGCGCAACGGGGGACGCATCTGCGATGCGGCCCAAGTCGCCGACGGCGGTGGACAGGATGCGGGGAGCCTCGCCGGCGACGATCGCCAGCACGACCAGCAGGACCACGAGCTCGGCGGCGACTACCAACCTCCGCCGGCGACCAGCCGAGCCAGGCGCGCGATCGGCGGTGCTCGCAGCGGTAGGCGAGCGGACCAAAGCCTGCGGCTCGGACGGTAGCCCCGCCCGCGACCCGGCACCAAGGCTCGTGTAGGACATGGTTATGGAATGGTCAACAGGCGCCGGCTGGCGGGGCATTCCCCTAGACGGTACCCCGAGCCGGCT
>JAKARG010000486.1 GCA_021819345.1 Actinomycetes bacterium
GCCCGGCAGGTTGGCGCGACCGAGCGCCCACGCCCGCAGCTACCGGGTGCGCACCGGCGACAGCCTCGCAGCGATAGCCGCCCGCTTCCACACCACCGTGGCCCACCTCGCAGCCCTCAACCACCTGGGCGACCCCAACCTGATCATCATCGGCCAGCGACTGGTCGTCCCCGGGCCTGCGATCGCAGGCCCCGCAGGTAGCGGCGGCTCGACGACCGTGGCGACCGCGGCGACCGCCGCCGCGACCGACGCCGAGGCCGGGTCGACCACGACGACCACTACTGCCCCGGCGACCTCCTCGACCACGGCCACCGCAACAGCTCCGGCGAGCACCGTCGCGGCCGCCACCTACGAGGTGCGAGCCGGCGACACCCTCGCGTCGATCGCTGCCCGCTTCGGCACCACCGCGAGCCACCTGGCCGCCGTCAACCACCTGAGCGACCCCGCCCTCATCCTCCCCGGCGAGGAGCTGGTGCTCACCGCCTCGAAGTCGCCCTCGCCTGCGGCGGCCGCCCTGGCGCCGCCCGGCGCGCCCAACGCCGCCCTGGCGGTGCAGGCGGCGCTCGACCAGCTCGGCAAGCCCTACGTGTGGGGCGGCGCGACCCCCGCGGTCGGCTTCGACTGCTCGGGCCTAGTCATGTACGCGTGGGGGGCTGCGGGCATCTCACTGCCGCACTACAGCGTCTTCCAGTACGAGGACACCGAGCCGGTCACCGCCGCCGACCTGCTACCGGGCGACATCGTGTTCTACGACACCGGTGTCGGGCCCCAGCCGGGCCACGAGGCGATGTACATCGGCAACGGCATGGTCGTCTCGGCCGACGAGCCGGGCACCGTGGTGCAGGTCCAACCGATGGACGAAGGCCCGGCGATCATGGGGTACCGCGCAGTGCAGTAACCGAAGGGGCAGATGTAGGCGCTCCATGCGGTTAGCTTCGAGCTGTGGCGCTGCTCGGGTTCTACCCGGCCCTGGCCGTCGACGCCGCCACCTGGGCCGGGTGGAGCATCGCCGCCGCCGTCGGTACCTCGAGGCTCCCCGACTCCTCGCTCCGCCGGGACGGCCCGGTGACCCGGCTGCGGGCGTGGGAGCGCGGCGGCCTCGTGTACGCCCGGCTCGGGATCCGTCGCTGGAAGGGGCACCTACCCGACCTCGGGGCCATCTTCGGCGGCCGGCGCAAGCGCCTCGAGGACCGCCGCGACCCGCAGGCCTGGTCCGACATGGCCGCAGAGACCCGCCGCGCCGAGCGCACCCACTGGCTGATCCTGCTCGCGCTGCCGGTGGAGGCCGCCGTGAGGGGAGGGGTCATCCTTGCACCCATGACCCTGTACGCAGCGGCGAGCAACCTTCCCTGCATCGCGGCCCAGCGCTACAACCGGGGTCGGCTCCTCGCTCTTGCGGAGAGGCGTCGAAGGCGCTGCGACCGAGCAGGCTGAGGATCCCCTCCCCCGGCTCAGGCCAGGGTGTCGAGGATCTCGGTGACCATCCCCTCGGTCGTGCCCGGGTGCAAGAAGCAGAAGCGGGCGACGGTCTCGCCGGCCCACGTGGTCGGGGTCACGAAGCCGACCTGGTCCTCGAGCAGCTTCCGGCCCCAGGAGTGGTAATCCGCGGCGGACCAGCCCCGCCGGCGGAACAGCACGACCGACAGCTCCGGTTCGCGCAGCAGCTCGAGGTAGGGCCGCCCGGCGATGAGCCCCGCTGTCGTGGCGGCGAGGTCCAAGGAGGCGTCGACCGCGTCCCGGTAGGCGTCGGTCCCATGCACCGCCAGCGAGAACCACAGCGGGAGACCCCGGGCCCGCCGGGTCAGGTGGTAGGCGTAGTCGCTCGGGTTCCACTCCTCGGGGGCGTCGGTGTGAAGCACGTCGAGGTAGCCGGCCTCCTGGGTGTGGACCCCCTTGGCCAGGTGCGGGTCCCGGTAGAGCAGCGCAGCGCAGTCGAAGGGGGCGAACAGCCACTTGTGGGGGTCCACGACGAAGGAGTCGGCGTGGCGCAGCCCGGCGTAGCGAGGCCGCACCCGCTCGGAGAACAGGGCTGCCCCGCCGTAGGCGCCGTCGACGTGGAACCAGGCCCCCAGCTCGCGCGCCAGGGCACCGACCCCCTCCAGGTCGTCGACGATGCCGGCGTTGGTCGTGCCGGCGGTGGCGACCACTGCGGCCAGCTCCCCCTCGGCACCGGCCACCGCGTCGCGCAGCGCCGCCGCGGTGAGGCGGCTGTCCTCGGTCGCCACGACGAGCGGCTCCATGCCGACCACGTGCAAGGCCATGGCCACCGAGGAGTGGGACTGGTCGCTCACCGCCACCTTGGGGGTGGCCGCAGTCAACCCCCTCCGGCGTGCCAGGTCCCTCGCCACGATCATCGCCGAGAGGTTGCCGGCCGAGCCGCCCGAGACGAACACCCCGCCGGCGCCGGTGGGCATGCCGGCCAGCTCGGCGATGAGGTTGAGGACCTGGTTCTCGGCCGAGACCGCCCCGGCGGCCTCCAACCACGAGGTGCCCTGCAGCGACGAGCACGACACGACCATGTCGAACAACAGCGACGCCTTGGTGGGCGCCGCCGGGATGAAGGACAGGAAGCGAGGGCTGTCGCAGGAGATCACCGCCGGCGCGAGCCGCTCGGCGAAGGTCGAGAGCACCTTGGCCGGCTCGTTGCCGCTCGGGCTGATCATCCCGGCGAGGGCGGCATCGAGCTCGGCCTTCACCCCGGGATGGTCGAGGGGAACCGGCTCGAGCGACAGGCGCTCGCGGCAGTAGGCGATCACCAGATCGGCCAGCTCCCCGTCGAAGTCGAACATCCCGGTTGCCACTTCTCGCACCTCCGGCCCCACGCCTTCGGGGGGCCGTCGGACCCTACCAAGTAGGTCCGCCAGGGCCGGGCTGGGCTCCCTATGCTCGGTCGATGACCGAGAGCTTCCCCCGCCAGCAGGCCCGCACCCAGCGCTTCGGCCTCGGCTCTCCGCGCACCTTCGGGGTGAGCGCCGAGGGCGACCGGG
>JAKARG010000487.1 GCA_021819345.1 Actinomycetes bacterium
ATCTCTCACCGCCGCCCACACCTCAGTGGCGACCACCGGGACACCAGGGACACCAGGGACGGCGGGTTCCGGCGCGGCCGTGCCGGGCACGTCCGGCTCGGGGACCTCGGGCACCTCCGGTTCGGCGCCTGCCGGCTCGACCGGCACCGGCGAGGGACCGCCGCCGGTCCAGGTCGGCCCGACAGGCACGAGCGCGCCGAGCACGCCTGCTGCCGGCAGCGGCGGCGCGGTCAGCGGAGGGTCGACAGCCTCGCCCGGGCTGTTCGACATCACCGGCCACATCGAAGCCGCGATCGACGACTGGTTCCGCTCGCTCGTCACCGACGCGCTCGACCCGATCCTCACGGTCCTCGGCCACACCCTGCTCGCCACCCCAAGCGTCACCGCCCAGAGCCGCGTCGGGGGGCTGTGGCGCATGGCCGAGGGGATCGCGGATGCGTTCTTGGTGCTGTTCGTCCTCTTCGGCGGGGCGATCGTCATGGGACACGAGACCCTCGGGACCCGCACCGCGCTGCGCGACGTGCTGCCGCGCATCGTCGTCGCCGCCATCGGGGTCAACGCAAGCCTGGGCCTCGCCGGGCTTGGGATCACGACCGCGGACTCGCTGTCCGCTGCGGTGCTCGGCCAGGGCGTCGACGCCGCCAACGCCGCGGTGGTGCTGCGCCAGCTGGTGCTCGGCTCGCTCGCCTCGGGTGGGATCTTCGTCGTCGTCTTGGGCGGGGTGGTCGCCGTGCTCGCGGTGGTGCTCCTCGCCACCTACGTCGTGCGCTTGGCCCTCGTCATCTTGCTCGTGGTCGCCGCACCGATCTTCTTGGTCTGCCACGCCCTCCCCCAGACCGAAGGGATCGCCAAGCTCTGGTGGCGGGCCTTCGCCGGCACGCTTCTGGTCCAGGTCGCCCAGTCGCTGGTCTTGATCACCGCGCTGCGGGTGTTCCTCGCCTCGGGCGGCCCGGCCAACCTGGGGATCGCCTCGACCGGCGGGGTCGTCGACTTGCTCGTCTCTGCGTGCCTGTGCTGGGTGCTCGTCAAGATCCCCGGCTGGGTCTCCCGGGTGGTGTTCTCCGGCTCCAAGGGCCACAGCGGCATCGCCCGGGTGGTGCGCGACGCGATCGTCTACAAGGGCGCCAAGGCCCTCGCCGCAGGGGTCGGTCTGTGAGCCCGGCAGCGGGAGGCCGCGACCACGACGGCTCGGGCCGGGTGCGGATACCCGCGGACGTCGAGCGGCCCGACACCCTGCTCGCCGGGCTCACCGCCCGCCAGCTCGCCATCCTCGCCGTCGCAGCCCTCGCCCTGTGGGCCGGGTACGCCGCGACCCGACACCTCGTCGCCCCCGCCCTCTACGGCGCTGCCGCCCTCCCGTTCGGCGCACTGGCAGCGTTCCTCGCCCTCGGCCGGGTCGAAGGGGTGGGCACGGACCGCTGGGCATGGATGGCGCTGGCCCACCGGAAAAGCTCTCGGCGTCTCGTCCCCGCACCCGGCGGCATCCCCGCCGTCCCCGGCGTCGTCGCCGAGGCGGCCCGCGCCGGCGGGGCGCGGCTGCCCGCGTCACCCGCGCCGCTGCGCCTCCCTCTCTCCGGGATCCGAAACGACGGCGTGGTCGAGCTCGGGGCAGAAGGCCTGGCCGTCATCTGCAAGGCCAACGCCGTGACCTTCGCGCTTCGCACCCCCGCCGAGCAGGAAGCCCTCGTCGCCGGCTTCGCCCGGTTCTGCCACTCCCTCGCCGCCCCCGTCCAGGTCCTCGTGCGGGCCGAGCCGCTCGATCTCGCCCCTGCGATCGACTCGCTCTTGGACGCCGCGCCCGGCCTGCCCCATGTCGCCCTGGAGCGGGCGGCGCGCGACCACGCCGGCTTCCTCGCCGAGCTTGCTGCCAGCCGAGTCTTGTTACGCCGCGAGGTGCTCGTCGTGCTCCGCCAGCCGCCCGGCCGGGCCAGCGCCGAAGGGGCCGGGGCCGGGCGGCTGCGGCGCCGGGCCGCCGAGGCGGTGTCCGCCCTGGCAGCGGCAGGGGTCAACCTCAGCGTCCTCGACAGCGAGGCTGCAGCGGGTGCCATCGGGCGCTGCCTCGACCCGGCCAGCCCGACCCGGCCCGGAGCGCTCGGCGGCTCGCCAGCCGGGACCTACGAGCCGGTCACCCTCGCAGACGACCACTCTCGGTTCGCTCCGCCCAATCACCCCGGGCAGCAAGGAACCATCCGATGAAGCGCCTGCTCGCCCGCATCCCCCGCCCGGCAGTCCCGCCGGCGAGCCCGTTCGGTCCGGACTCGGTGGAGGTCCACCCCCGGGCGCTCCGGGTCGGCGACGGCTGGTGCCGGTCCTTCGCCGTCACCGGCTATCCCCGCGAGGTCGGCCGGGGGTGGCTCGAGCCGCTCTGCGCCCATCCTGGGCGTCTCGACGTCGCCCTGCACATCGAGCCCGTTCCCGCCGAGGTGGCCGCCGAGAGGTTGCGGCGCCAGCTCGCACGCTTGGAGTCCGCCCGTCGCGCCGATGTGGCCAAAGGCAGGCTTGCCAATCCCGACGTCGAGGTCGCCGCCGAAGACGCCCACGCGCTCGCCGCAGGGCTCGCCCGGGGCGAGCAGAAGCTGTTCAGAGTCGGGCTCTGCCTCACCGTCCACGCCGCGAGCGAGCAGGCTCTCGACGCAGAGTGCGCCCGGGTGCGGGCCCTGTGCGCGTCGATGCTGCTCGGATGCCGGCCCGCCACCTGGCGGAGCTTGGCCGGCTGGGCGTCCACCCTGCCGCTCGGGATCGACGCGCTCGGCGAGCGGCGGGTCTTCGACACCGATGCGCTCGCCGCCGCCTTCCCCTTCGCCTCGGCGGAGCTGTCGGCCACCACCGGCGTCCTCTACGGCACCACCGCCTCTGGCACCGGGCTGCTCTGTTGGGACCGCTTCGGCCTCGACAACCACAACTCGGTGATCCTCGCGCGCTCGGGTGCGGGCAAGTCGTATCTCGCCAAGCTCGAGGCGCTGCGCTCTCTCTACCAAGGAGA
>JAKARG010000488.1 GCA_021819345.1 Actinomycetes bacterium
GGTCCCACACGACGCGCACCTCGACCTCGACGGCGCCGTCGAGCACGTCGACGATCGCTGAGCGTGCCATCTCGGGGAGCACCTCGGAGGCCGGGCAGCCCGGCGTCGTCATCGTCATCTCCACGACCAGGTTGCCATCTTCGGCCCGCACGTCGTAGACCAGCCCGAGCGACACCACGTCGAGGTAGAGCTCGGGGTCGTAGACGCCCCGCAGCGCGTCCCACGTAGCGTCGAGCACGTCGGGCGCCGAGAGCTGCAACGAGCTGGCGGCCTCCACCGGGGCACCGGGCTCGGCCACACCGTCTCGCACGCGCTCTGTCACGACGGCCGCCGGAAGGTGACCTGCCAGTCGCCTGTGCCGAGGTCCTCTGCCTCGTAGGAGAAGCCCTGCGAGGACAGCACCGCTTCGAGGGGCACCGGCTCGAAGGGGGCGAGGACCACCAGCTCCTCGCCGTCTTCGAGGGCACCGGCCGCGGCCATGATCGTCTCGAACGGCTCGTCGCCCGACGCGATGATCGGGCGGGCGTCGACGGTCGCCATCGTCTTCTCCCTCCTGGGCACCCGGGGAGCACCGGAGTAGCCCTGTTCTTCTGTTCTCAACTAGAACTTATCAGGATGCGGCGCTCTTCGGAAGTCCGACCTGTGCCACGGGGCCGTCGACCCAGCAGCTCTCCGAGAAGAAGCATCCCGAGCTCTCCGATCTGTCCCGACATCGGGATAGCCGGACGAGATCGGCTTCGCACCGATGGATGACACCGGCGCCCAGCTCTTCTTCCGCGTCGTCTCCGCCGCCTACGAACGGCGCTCCCTCGGCATCGGCTCGCACTGGCCGTTCGAGGACTGGGGGCGCTTCCTCCCAGAGACCAATACCGCCGTCAGCCTGCTCGACCGGCTCCTGCACCACAGCGTCGTGGTGGCTAGCTCAGGGGAGTCGTTCCGGCTCAGAGAGTCCCGGCAGAAGAGGGGAGGTGCCAAGCTCGTCCAGCGTTGAGCATCACTGCGAGGAGCCGGGACTTCTCGTGGCCAAGAACGGGGACCTGAGATTGGCCACGCACAACCGCAACCCTCGTAGCGCCATGCGCTACATCAAACCGGGAGCCGAAGCCGTCACCGAGGTCACCGCTGACGCTGACCACCCCCGCGTCCCACGCTTTGTAACGCTCTCCGTCCAGGCCTCGGCGCGGGTCACCATCACTGACGACGCGGTCGAAGTGCGCTTCGGCAAGCGGGCCCCCAACCCGTACCTGCTCGATGCCGGACTCGCCGACACCGACGTCGCCGTTCCATGGTGGGAGCGGCGGCGGCTCAGGCTAGCCTTCAGCTGATGAGAGCATCCGTGGTGTTAACTCACCGGCCTAACCTGGGAGTCCAGGCTAGCTTGGATATTTCGACGGTCAAGAGCTGGTGGAATGCGTGGTAAAGGGATACCCAGGGAGGTTAGTTTTCGACCTCGTTATGCCCTTTTCGCCAGATTAGATTCAAGCTCTTGTAAGTCAAAACTACTTCGTGGGCCTGATTTGTAAGTGTGTGCGCAAATTGCACCCGACCACTGTCATTTGCCGAAGTCAAGCTTTTGTCGGCGATCTCCACGCTGAGCGTCACGGTGTCCCCAGGTCGTACCGGGCGTCGCCACCGAAGCTCATCGACGCCAATCCCAATTTTCATAGACTCTTGCACCAAGCCCAGCTTTAGGAACAGCCACCAGGCGATGCTGAGCGTATGGAACCCAGACGCAATGAGACCTTTAAAAGACCCATCCTCGGCATGTACGCGATCAATGTGCATCGACTGTGGATCATATGAGTGGGCAAAGGTGATTATTTCAGCTTCGGTGAAGGTCCGCCCCGCACCGATGAAGGTTTGGCCTATCTCAAGATCATCGAAATACATTGACATTGACTATCTCCTAGCTTGTCGCATTTCGTAGTGCGTTGGACTACGGCACATAAGTGCAGCTTGTCCAGTCTTCGGAATTTTCACAACTAATGAAACATGCGCTCCTCTGCTCAGATCGCGGTCGGCGGGCCAGCTGCGCCAGCTGCGAAGCAGCCGGGTGTCTCACGGTGGCGCTGGGTGAGAGCGACAACCGCCCCGGCAAGGAGCACGCCTACCGACAGGGCGAGCCCGACGCTCAGGCCCCCTGGTCCGTCCGAGAGCACGCCGGCGAGCACGGGGCCAAGGCACTGGCCCACAGCGAAAGCGACCGTCAGCCCTGCGATCGCCGGGGTCCAGTGGTGCGGCTCGAGCGACCGGCGGGCGACTGCGGTGACCGCGGTGACAACCGACAGGAACGACCCCCCGAACAGAAGCGCCGATCCCATAGCGGCCTCCGGTGATCGGGACACGAGCGGCAGCAGCGCCCCGGCGCCGAGCACGGCGAGCACCACTGCGGGCCCGCGCCCCCCACGCAGCCTCGCGATCGGCCGCGCCCAGATGAACGCACCGGCGATCGAGGCCAAGCCGAGCACGACCCAGAAGGCGGTGATCCCCCCAGGACCCGTGCCGCGGCCTTTCAGGAACGCGACGATGAAGGTCATGTAGGCGATGTAGCCGGCCCCGAAGAGGCCGTAGGAGACGAGGACCGCTCCGAGGTGCCGCGCCGGCCAGCGCCTGTCGGCGACAGGCGCTGGAGGTGGCTCGGCGCTGGCTAGAGCCACCGGGGTCGCGACCCCGAAGGCCACTGCGCCGAGCCCCGCGAGAAGCACCCATCCCCATCGCCAGCCGTCTGCGAGGCTCGTGGCGCCAAGCAGGTACGGGATCCCAAGACCCGACGCGACGATCGCCGCCCCCCCTCCGGCGAAGTAGATGCCGAGCAACGTGGCTGCCCGGTGAGGCGAGATCGCCGACGCGGCCGCAGCGACGAGCCCGGCACCGGCGATGAAGGCGATCGCGCCGGAGGCCCCGGCGACCGCGCGCAAGGCGACCAGTGCCACCGTGTTCACGGTAGCGCCGGTTCCGAGCAGCGCGAGCACGG
>JAKARG010000489.1 GCA_021819345.1 Actinomycetes bacterium
GGGGTCTCGCCGCCCCAGACGTAGGGGGTGCCGACTTGGGCGAGGGCCCAGTCGGCGGCGATGCCCTCTGCGGTGCCGGCGGCGACGGTTTGGGCTTGGGTCTGGCTGTAGGTGTTGGCGAGGTCGAGCACCTCGGTCACATACCAGGAGGCGTGGTTGTAGGCGAACACGGCGGCCGAGAGGTCGGCGCCGTTCTGGCCGCCGTTGGCGCACAGGTCCCGGGCGGCGGCGTAGACGGCGTCGGTCGGGTCGTACGGGCTGGGCGGGTTGGCGCCGCCGGGCGGGACGGGTTGGTCGTAGGCGGCGAAGGTGGCGGGCTCGAACTGCATGGGGCCTTCGGCGCCGGCCGAGTTGGCGCCGGAGTGGACGCCGGGCAGGTCCGAGGTGTCGTTGCCGGACTCGACGGTGCCGATGGCGGCGAGCACCGTCCAGGGCAGTCCCGGGCAGGTGGTGGCGGCCTGTTGGTAGAGGGCGAGCATGGCCGGGGGGATGTTGGCGGTGGCGGTGGCCGACGCTGCGCCGCCGCCGAGGAGCGAGACGATCCCGGCGCCCGCGCCCGCGGTGAGGACGGCGACGAGGAGGACGAGACCGCCGGCACCGGCGGCGAGCTTGGTGGCGAGCCCGGAGGGAGCGGGGGCGTCGAGGCCGATCGTCACCGGCGGCCGGGTGTGCCGGCGAGGGGGCGGGCGGCAAGGTCGGCCAGGCGCAGGCGCCGCCCGCTGCTCGTGACGGGCAGCCAGACCGCGCCGTCCGGCGTGGCGCCGGGCAGCCGGGCGGTGGTGGCGACCGGGACGGATCGCTGCGCGAGGGCGTGACGGGCTTCCGCCTCGCGGCGGGCTCCGGGGAAGGTGAAGAGGACCCAGTTGGGGTGCCCGGCCGCTTCGGCGAGGCGGGCGTAGCCGTCGAGCTTTGCGGCCAGGCGCTCGAGGCGTTCGGTGCCGTTGTCGTACTCGACGAGGAACGGCAGGCTGGCGCCGTTGTCGGTCCAGATGCCGTAGCCGTCGGGGCGGACGACCTCGCCCCACTCGCGGGCGCAGCGACGCTCGGACCACCATTCGATGAGCGCGCAGCTGGGTCGGGTGCGCGCGGCGCGGAGCAGGGTGGTGAAGAGGCCGTTGGTGCCGACGAGGTGGGCGAGGCGTTGGCTGGCGGCGAGGTCGTGGGCGAGGGAGCGCCGCCAGGACCGGTCGGCGGGATCCGCGCCGGCTTCGGCGGCGACGAGGGCGGCGCCGAGCGGGCCGAGGACCCAGTAGTAGGGGGCGGGGCTGCCCCAGCTTTGGGGACGGAAGCGGTCGAGCACGTCGAGGGCGTACAGCTCGGCCAGGCGCATCCGGGCCCGACGCTCACCGGTGAAGCCGACGTCGGCCACCTGTGGCGTGGTGAGCACCCGATGGTCGTCGAGCAGGCGGCAGAGCTGACGGTCCCGTTCGGTGAGCCGACCGATCACGGCGAGCAGGCGAGCGTCGAGGTCACGCCATCCACGGCGGGTGGCCGATGCGGCGCCTACCGGCGCTGACGGCCCATGGGGCGAGGCCCGACGCCGGCTCGACGACGCAGGCCGCTTGCTCGAGGGGAGGGATGCGGACCGGCCGTCGGCCGGCGGATCCTGTCGAGCCGGCCCTCGGCCGGACGATCCGAGCGGACTCACCACCCCCTACCCCCTGAGTCCGCCGACGCGACGGAGCCCTCCTCGTCGCCCTGACCTGCGGTTTCGTGCCTTTGAGGGGGCTCCAATCCTGGTCGGAGCCCTCGACGGAGCCCTCCGTGGACGCCCTGTCGGAGCCCACTACGGTCCTCGCCCATCGCCTTGTCCCCTTCTCGGGGGACTCGGTCGAACCCGGAGCGGGACGGCGCCGAGGCGGCGGGGAGGCTTCGCCCTTCGAGCGGCGAGCGGGTCCCGGAGACCGAGGTGGGTCGAGCGTGGGCGGCCCGGTTGGCGGCGCGCACGGCGTCGGCCCGTCCGGGGACGGCGGGTGGGGCGGGGCGGGTGGCGAGGGTGAACGCCGGGGTCTCCTCGCCGTCGACGACGAGGCGGGCCGCGGCGGTGTAGGCGCCGAGGTGGGAGAGGTCGTGCTCGGTCAGGTTGGGGGCGACGTGACGTTCGAGGGCGCGGGCGTCCTCGGGGCTCATGGTGAACCAGACCTTGGTGCGGGCGTTGGCCGACACCGTTTCGCGCAGCTCCTTTCCGAGCTGGCCGAGGTGCTGGTGGGCAAGCACCATGGACAGCCGGTAGCCGCGGGCCTCGGCCAGCATCTCGTCGAATGACCGGGGCAGGTGCAAGAAGTTCTGGCACTCGTCGACCACGAGCGACGCGTCGACCCGGGCGGCCTGGCCGAGCCGAGCCCGGTGGGTGGCGGTCTGCCACACCTTGGCCACCACGAAGGACCCGAGCAGCCGGGCGGTGTCCTCGCCCAAGATGCCCTTGGGTACCCGGACGAGGCAGACGCCGCCGTCGAGGACCTGGCCCATGTCGAAGCTGGAGTCGGGCCGGCCGACGACCTGGCGGACGAAGTCGCGCAACAAGAACGCCCGGAGCTTGTTCATGAGCGGGCCGATGACCTGGGCGCGGTTGGCCTCGCTCATGGCCTCGTAGGACTCCCAGAACCCGCCGAGGCCGACCGTGTCGCCCGCGACGGTGGCGACCATGGGGGCGCGGAAGGTGTCGTCGGCGAGGAGGCGGGGGACGTCGGCCAGGCTGGTCGAGGCGCCGGTCGCGGCGGCATGGCGCAGCAGGGTGAGGCAGGCGGCGCGGAGCACGTCGTCGGTGCGTGGCCCCCAGAACGCCGAGAAGATGGACCGGAAGATCCCGACCAGGTTGTCGACGGCGAGGTCGGGGTCCGGGCCGGACAGCACGTTGAGGACGGGGGCGGCCACGGGGTCTTCGGGGTCGACGAGCACGGTGCGCGACTCGGCGCCGGCCGGCAGCCGGTCGCACAAGTCGGTAATCAAGTCGCCTTTGGGGTCGATGATCAC
>JAKARG010000490.1 GCA_021819345.1 Actinomycetes bacterium
CTCGGCGTGGTCCGCCACCATCCGGACCGGGTCCCAGGCGAGCCAGCGGGCCCACACGTCCTCGCGCAGCCGAGCGGTGCGCGCGTCGAAGGGGAGCACGGGCCGGCCGTCGTCGTCGGGGGAGAAGCACGCCGCCACCCCGTAGAGCCCGAGCAGGGTCGCGTCCGCCGGATCGCTGAAGGCGGGCCTCCGGCAGAAGTCCTCCCACCAGAGCTCGATCGAGCCGTCCCAGGCCCGCAGGAGTCGGGCCGCCTTGGGGTGATCGGGGAGGTAGCAGGCCTCGTAGAGGGTGTCGCCCGCATGGGAGGCGAACGCCCCGAAGCGGTCCGGGCGCAGCATCGGGGTGATCATCGCCCCGAACCCGCCGCTCGACTTGCCCTGGATCCCGCGGTGCGCCGCATCGGGGATGCTGCGGTAGCGGGCATCGACGAAGTCGATCACGTCGTCGCAGAGGTAGCTGTGGTAGCGGCCGGTGCCGACCGAGTCGACGTACTGCGACCCGCCGTAGGAGGTCCAGGCGTCCACGTAGACCACGATGCAGGGTGGCGCGGCCCCCGAGGCGAACAGCTCGTCGACCGCCTCGGGGTAGGGCGTGCGGAAGGGGCTGCGGTTCCACCACATCTCGAGCGACCCGGTGTAGCCCTGGATCACATAGACGCTCGGGTAGCGCCTCTCGGGATCGGCGTCGTAGCCGGGCGGCAGGTACACCCACAGCGGTCTCGACGAGGGATCCCCGAGGGGATTTCCCTCCAGTGCGGGCGATTCGATCTGGTGGGCCTCGATCCGCCCCACCAGCTCCCGGGCTCGAGGCGATCTCCGCATCCCTCGAAGCTAGCCTCGGGGTCGGCGATCGTCGCTATCAGGAGGGTCGGGACCAGGGTCACCCAGCCGTCCGCCTGCGCGCCTTGCGGCGTCAGTCCAGCCCCAGCACCGCCCGCAGGGCGGAGTCGACAAGCTGCATCTCGCTGGTGCCCAGGCGGCCAGCGAACGCCCCGAGGCGCGTCAGGGGGTCCACGGCGGCCAGTTGCTCGACCATCACGGCGGCCAGTTGCTCGACCATCACGGCGGTCTTCGTGCCGTCGACCTCGATCTCCGGGCGAAACGAGGCCGCCCTGCGGCCGGTCGAGGTTGGCGCGATGAGCCACCTCGACAGCGGCAAGTCGTCGGACTGCACCACGACCGCGTAGCGAGCCCCTGCCTGCTCGTGGGCGTGGACGTCCTTGGGAGCCTTCAAGCGGTAGAGGTCACCACGCACGGATGGCGTCCATCTCGGCGGCGAGCTCCCGAGAAGCTGCGAGGTCGGCGGGATCGTTACGCAACTGCTCGGCCTCGGTCCGCAGCCGGGCCCGTCGATGCGCTCGTTCGGCCTCGAGGATGGCCGCCCGAACTGCCTCCGAGCGGGACCGTCCCTCGCAGGTGAGCGATTCGAGGGCTCGCTCCACCTCCGGATCAGTGCGAATCGTAAGCGTAGACACAACACAAAGTGTTGTGCAACGGTTGGAAGGATCGCCGCCGCTACGTGATCACCGACCCCGCGGTCGGTTCGTCTCAGTAGGTAGCGTTGGAGCGGAAATGTCCCGCAGCGTTGCGCCCGACGCCACGAGCCCGCCTCCGGGCCAGCACCGCGGTGTCGCCGAGCGGCTGGCCGGCGCCTCCGACAGCGACCGCCGTCTGGCCGGCATGACCTGGGCGCACATGGTCAACGACGGCGCGACCAACTACCTGCCGGGCGTGCTGCCCGCCGTGCTCCTCGACGCCCACGAGCCCCTCGGGCTCGCCGGGTCCCTGATCGCCGCCCTCGCCATCGGACAGGCGCTCCAGCCCCTGATCGGCTGGCTGTCGGATCGCGTCGGGGGGCGGGCGATCCTCGTCACCGGCTTCGCCATGACCTCCGCCGGCGGAGCGCTGCTCGGCGAGACCCACAGCCTGGCCGTCCTGGTGCTCCTGCTGCTCGTCATCGGGGTGGGGACCTCCTTGTTCCACCCGCAGGCCCTGGCGGGAGCGCGGGTGCTCACCCACGGCCGGCGGGGCCTGCGCACCTCGATCTTCCTCGTCGGCGGCGAGCTCGGTCGGGGGCTCTGGCCGACGTTGGCGAGCCTGGTGGTCGCTCACCTCGGCCTCGGGTACCTCTGGATCATCGGTGTCCCGGGCTTGCTCAGCATCGGCTTCCTCTGGCGCTGGGCTCCGTCGCACGCCCCGCGACCCTCGACCAGGGGGAGGGGGCGGGGAGCTCCGCGCTTGCAGGGCCACCGGCGCCCGCTCGCGCTGCTCGTCGCCTACGCCGGGCTGCGAGCCTTCGCCACCTTCGGTCTGGTCACCTTCGTCCCGGTGCTCTGGCACCTGCGGGGGGAGAGCCTGGTGAGCGGCGCCACGGTGATCACGACCATCCTCGTCGTCGGGATCGCCGGCAACCTCGGTGGCGGCCACCTGACCGATCGCCTCGGCACCCGGCCGGTCCTCGTCGGTTCCGGGGTCGCGGTGGCGGCGCTGATCGTCCCCCTGGGCTACCTGCGCGGACCGGGTGTGTGGGTGGTGGCCGGCGTGCTCGGCTGCGCCTTGTTCATGACCCTCTCGACCACCATCATGGTCGGCCAGGACCTCCTCCCCGGGAGCCCCGCCCTCGGTTCGGGGATCGCCCTCGGTCTCTCCAATGCCATCGGCGCGCTGGTCGTGTTGGCGGCGGGGCTCCTGGTGCCGAGCCACGACATCCACATCGAGTTCCTGGCCATGTCGGCGGCAAGCGTGCTCGGGGTCCTGGCCGCCTTCGGCCTCCCGAGGCGGCTCAGCGCCGCCGCCGGCGCCCACTGACCCCCCCGCCCCCCCCCCCCCCGGCCCCCTGGCTCCCACCGCCCAGCGCCGCCGCGCCCGGCACCACTGAGTCGACTCCCGCCGCCCGAGGTCGGCTACCCGCCCGATGGCAGCGGAGCACCGGCTCGGCGTCATCTTCCTCCGGCGCAAAAGCGGACGAAAC
>JAKARG010000491.1 GCA_021819345.1 Actinomycetes bacterium
CCGCGCTGGCGGCGACTACGTCGAGGCCGCCGATGCGCACTGTCCAGCGCGACAGGTTGTGCGCCATGACGTTGAGGGCGAGCCACGCCGCGTTCGCCCCGAATCTTCTTTTGGAGTCGGGGAAGGAAGACCTGTTCAGCAGGGTGGCTCAGAGTGACTGACGTAGGTCACACAGCCTCTGCAACTGTAACTGTTCGGTGAACCCGGGGGTGCCTGTGGCCGGGTGATCCGGGACGCCGCCCGCACCAACGAGACCGGTGACCCGGGCCCGGTCTGGTGCGACGAGCGCCAGGTCGCGAACCCGACACGACAAGACTGGACACGAGAATCCGAGCTGTGTAGTTTCACTGGCGTGGTGTGTGCGTCGTGCCCGGCGATGGAGGGTCTGGCCGCCAAGGACGCGGCCATCGCCGCCCTGCAGGAGAAGCTCACCGTCTTGGGGGAGGAGAACGATGCGCTGCGGGCGAAGGTGGCGGCGCTCGGCGAGATCGCCTTCGGTGGCTCGGAGCGTCACGGCGGCCCCCGACGAGACGACGACGGGGCACTCGGCGACCTCGACGACGACTGCTCGGGCGGCGAGGACCGCGAAGAGCCTCCCGGGCCGGACAGCGGCACCGACGGGGAGGCGGGCAACGGGGAGGAGAAAGCTGACGGGCGACGTCGAGGCCAGCGCCGCGGCCGCAGTGGTCACGGCCGGCGGCGCTATGAGGATCTCGAGGTGCGAGTGGTGGTCCACGACCTCGACGAGGACGACCGGTGCTGTGCGGGCTGTGGCAGGGCCTACGAGGCGATCCCAGGCGAGGAGGTGTCGAGCGAGATCTCCTGGCGGGTGGTGGTCTACCGCATCGAGCATCGCCGCCGGCGCTACCGCCGCAGCTGCGACTGCCGGGGGTCTGCGCTCATAAAGGTCGCGCCGGTCCCAGCGAAGGTGATCCCCAAAGGCTTGTTCTCCACCTTGGCGATCGCCTCGTTGCTGGTGGAGAAGTTCGCGCTCGCCCGCCCGGTCAACAAGATCATCGCCTCGCTCTCCATGTGCGGCCTGGAGCTCTCCCCGGGGAGCCTCGCAGGGGTCCTCCAGCGCGTCGGCGTGCTCCTCGCCCCGCTCAGCAAGGCGATCGCGACCCGTGTGCGCTCCGGCTCGTGGTGGCACTGTGACGAGACCTCCTGGGCGTGCTTCTCGGACCCCGACGCGCCGGCACGCCCCGACGGGCGCCGTCGGCGCTGGTGGCTGTGGGTAGCCAAGGCCCCCGACGCGACGCTGTTCATCGCTGCTCCGTCCCGGGCGGCGAAGGTCCTCGAGGCTCTCCTCGGCTCGGGCAACGAGGAGAGCTCTGGGATCGTGTGCTCGGACATGTACAGCGCCTATGGATGCCTCGACGAGCTCCGCTTCGTCCACGCCTGGTGTTGGGCTCACGTAAGGCGCCACATCATCCGAGCAGCCGCGGCGCTCAAGGTCCTTGGACCTTGGCGCGACGCCTGGCTCGAAGACATCGCCGCGATGTACCGAGCCTGGCACGCCTGGCGCGAGGGAACCGACGACGGGAGCGCGCTCGTGAGCGCGATCGAGGCCATCCGCGCCCGCCTCGACGCCGAGGTGGCGAGACTTGGACTCTTGGCCCCTCGTGCAGCCAAGGTCGTCGCGATGATCGACAGCCACTGGGACGGCTTGGTCACCTTCGCACAGCACCCCGAGATCGCCCCGGACAACAATGCGGCAGAGCGAGCCCTTCGCCCAGAGGTGCTGTTGCGCAAGAACTGTGGTGGATCGGGGGCACCCTGGGCAGCCGAGCTCGCAGCGAGCGCCTTCTCGGTGATCGCCACCGCCAAACAGTGGGACCTCAACCCCCTCGGCTACCTGAACGCCTACCTGTCCGCCTGTGCAACAGCGGGAGGCAAGGCCCCAGGTGACATCGGTCCCTACCTGCCGTGGTCTGCTGACGAGGGGAGCCTCGCTACCTGGCGGTCCCCACCACCACCATGACCCACCGCTACGTCGGCCGGGAGCTCACCGACGCCGACATCGACACGATCCGGCGCATCTGTGCCGATCCCACCTACCCGACCCGGGCCGCTATCGCCAGGGAGACCTGTCGCTGCCTCGGATGGGTCGGAGCGAACGGGAAGCCGAAGGACATGTCCGCGAAGGTCGCCTTGGCGCGCATGGACGCAGACGGGCTCATCGACCTGCCCGCACCGACTCACAAGGCCACTCGGCCCTACCGGCATCTCCAAGAGACGATCACCCCCGGGCCCGAGATCGCCTGCCGGCTCTCCGAGCTCAGCGACATCGAGATCGCGCTCGTCGGGCGAGCCACCCGCGCCTCTGCCGTCTGGAACGAGATGATCGGGCGGTTCCACTACCTCGGCTACACCCCCGCCTCCGGTGCCCAGTTGCGCTACCTGGCCACCACCACCACCGGAGCCCCGATCGCCGCGATCAGCTTCGCAGCCAGCGCGTGGGCGCTCGAGGACCGCGACGCATGGATCGGCTGGAACGCAGAGCAACGCAAGGCCCGCCTGCACCTCGTGGTCGGCAACCCCCGCTTCCTCGTCGCACCCTGGGTGGCAGTCCCGAACCTCGCCTCCCACCTCCTCGCCGCCATCACCAGGCGCCTGCGAGGCGACTGGCAGGCTCGCTACGGCTACGCCCCGGTCCTCGTAGAAACCTTCGTCCACTCCGACCGCCACCGCGGCACCTGCTACCAGGCGGCCAACTGGACCCGGGTCGGTCGTACCAAGGGTCGCGGCAAGCTCGACCGCTACAACGCCTACGCGCTCCCCGTCAAGGACATCTACCTCTACCCCCTCGCCCGCAGCTTCCGCTCTCAGCTCACCGCTCCCCTGCACTGAGACGCTCGGCCCGCTCGGCGTCACCGCCAGCTCTTGCCACTCGCCAGAGGGGTCAGCAGGGGGGGCCTGGTTCACCGAATACTTACGGTGAGGAAGTGCAGCTCGGCCTCCGACATCGTG
>JAKARG010000492.1 GCA_021819345.1 Actinomycetes bacterium
CCAGAGCTTCGGCTCCGTCGAGAAGCTCTTGCCTGTCGCTGTCGAATAATCACTGACGCCTGTGTCACCCGTCGACGCGACCACGGTCACGCCTGCGGCTGCGGCCGCGACGAACGCGCTGCGCAGTGACTGGATCGTGCCCACAGAAGTGAAGGTCTTCTCGTTGGCTCCGAAGCTCTGGCTGATGACGTCGCCCAGGTGATGGTCGATGACGTAGTTCTCCGCAGCCACGATCTGAGGGAACCCGGTTGCTCCCTCGGTCTCCGAGACCGGGGTCTCGACGAGAAGAAGGCTCGCCCCTGGTGCCACCGCGTGGGCCCACTCCACATCGAGGGTGGTCTCCCCGGCCCAGCCGACCATTGTTGTTGTGGCGGAGTTGTAACGCGGGACAGGACCTGCCGGCTGGATGACGTCCAGGCTCGGAGGGGCAGGCAGGTGGAACCGGGCGTCGAACACGGCGAGGTCGGTTCGGATGGTCGGGGAGCCGAACGAGTCCACGATCGCGATCGTCTGACCGCGTCCATCGATGCCCTTGGCGAGCAGCGGCAGCTCGTCGTACGCGGTCTCGATCTGGGCAGGGTCGTAACAGGGCATGCGGATCGAAGGTGCAGCGAGGCATTGTGCCTCGGTCAGGAGGCTCGTCCCCGGCGAACGACGATCCTGGAGCTGGCGGGGAGGAAGCCCGCCTGCGTGCTCCGGCGGCCCGAGGGCCGTCCCGAGGGTCAATCCGGCTGCGAGTGCGACAGCCACGAACAGGCTCAACAGGGCGGCGCCACGCGCCTTCATGCTGCCCTTCTCCCGACCGCGCCGTCGGCTGTCAGCCGGTCCCACACCGGCGAGGCGAGATGATCCAAGCGAAGAGCAGCGGGCGAGCGCTCAACCGCCACGACAGCAGAGTCGAAGCGCCCCGCTTCGAGCAGGCCCACTTCGCGAACCTAGCGCGGCCTCGGCGCGCGACGCATTTGACATCGTCTGCCCATCCCAGAGAGGGTTCGCGGCTTGGTTCGCGCGCGAACAGGGGGCGACAGAGTCCTGGAGCCGTCGCCCAGGTGCTCGGCTGGGTGGCACCGGCCTCTTACAGCGCGAACCACCCCTCGTGTGGCGCAAGGGCCACCATCAGCCTGACCGCCCAGCGCGTGACGGTTCGCCGTGAGGTCTGCCTTCGGCGATGCGGGCCAGATCGATCGTGGGGGCGGTCGGCCAGACGGTCGACTCGTCCCCCACGGCAGGCCTTGGATCACCGGATGGGATCGCCGAGTCCAGCGGTCGCGCACCTCCAAGACGGGCTCACCCAGCACCTGGCAGCGCTGCAGGAGGCTCACCAGCGGTGGCCGACGTTCATCGCCATCCTTGACAATGCCCGACTGGTCGGACCGGGCCACTCGTCGGGACAAGGCCAGACTGGTCGGACCGGGCCACTCGTCGACCTGCGCCGGAGGCATGGCCTGGCTGCTGACCTGCGATACTCGATCCCTCGCTTGGGAAAGGGTCCCGATGATCATTGCCATCGCCGGGGCTTCCGGTTTCGTCGGACGTGCTCTAACGGAGCACCTGCTCGGCAGTGGGCACGACGTGGTCGCCCTCGGTCGCTCCGTTGATCCCTCCTCGACCGACGTGAGGGCCATTCCGGTCGACGTGGGCGACGAAGGCGCGACCGCCAACGCCCTGGCGAACGTCGATGCGGCCTACTACCTCATCCATTCGATGGCCGCCGGGGACGGATTCCGCGAGGTCGATCGGCGTCTGGCCACCGCCTTCGGTCGGGCAGCGGCCCAGGCTGGCGTCGGACGGATCATCTATGTCGGAGCGCTCGGGGACACCCCGAGCTCCGCACACCTGGCAAGCAGGCACGAGGTGGGTTCGGCCCTCGCCACTGCCGGAGTGGGTGTGATCGAGCTTCGGGCCGCGGTGGTGCTCGGCGCGGGCAGCATCTCGTTCGAGATGCTCCGTTACCTGACCGAGCGGCTGCCGGCCATGGTGTGCCCCCGGTGGGTACGGACCCGGATACAGCCCATCGCTCTCGTCGACCTACTGGCCTATCTCGACCAGTCGCTCCACGTCGCCCCCGGCATCTACGAGATCGGCGGCGCTGACGTCACTACGTACCGCGAGATGATCTCTGCGTACGCTCGCGTCCGGGGCCTACGCCGCCGCCGCATCATCGACATCCCGTGGCTCACCCCACACCTCTCGTCGTACTGGGTCGACCTCGTGACGCCGGTCGATCGATCGGTCAGCCATGCATTGATCGAGAGTCTCGTCACCGAAGTGGTGGTGGTCGACCCCGAACCGGCGAGACGGGCGTTCTCGGTCACGCCGATGGTCCTCGAACGCGCCCTCGCGGCCGCTCTCGACGACCAGGACGAGGAAGTCACTCGCTCGCTGTTCGAACACCGCAACGGCCTAGTGGACGGCGTCTACTCCGCCTCAGTCGACATCCCCCTGCCACCAGGCACCGAAGACGCGCTCGTGGAAGATCTGGGGACCATCGGCGGGCGGCTCAGCTGGTACGGCGCTGTCCCCGGGTGGATGGCCCGCCTTGTCCTCGGGCGCCTCGCAGGTGAGCACCTTCGACGACGCCGACCATTCGCCGTGGTGCCGGGAGCACTCGTCGACTGGTGGCGCGTCGCCCGCGTCGGGACCGGAGAGCTGGTGCTGCGGAGCGTGGGATGGTTCCCCGGCGACGCCTGGCTGGGATACCGTGCCGGTCGTGGCGCCCTTCACCAGGTAGCCGCGTTCCGCCCGCGCGGCATGCCGGGCTTTCTCTACTGGAAGCTACTTGCGCCGGTGCACCGTGTGGCGTTCGACCGAATGGCCCGCCACCGTGTTTCCCGGGCGTCAGGGTCGTTCCGATCGTCGCCGACGCCAAGCCGGCAGAACGCCCGGTAGAGGAGAGGGTCACGGCCCGGGGGTTGCTCGCCGGACTCCGCGCTGGCCGTCAAAG
>JAKARG010000493.1 GCA_021819345.1 Actinomycetes bacterium
GGCGCCGGGCTCGCAGCGACCGTGCCCGCCCCGCAGGACGAGCCGGCGCCGGCGGCGCCGACAGCGCAGGCGGCCCGCACCGGCCGGCGGCCAGCCGGCGCTACACCCCGCCGAAGTCCGCCAAGGCCACCTCGACGAGCGGCCGATCCCGGACCGCCCGGCGCTGAGGTCCCCCGACCGCCCGGCGCCAAGGTCCCCCGACCGCCCGGCGCCAAGGTCCCCCGGCCGCCCGGCGCTGAGGTCCTCGGCCGCCCGGCGCTGAGGTCCTCGACCGCCCGGCGCCGAGCTGCTGGACTGCGGTCGGCGCTGCGGCTCGGGCTGGACTAGGGCTCGAGGCGGCCGGCGGCGCCGCCGAGCAGCGCCGAGGAGAGGAAGTCGAGCAGCTCTCGGCGGCGCCGCACGAGCGTCCTGGCGGTCGGGTCGACCCCGAGGGCCCGGAGCACCTCGACCTCGGTGGCGGCGCCGATCACCGAGGAGTAGGCGGTCAGCAGCAGCAGCTGGCTGTCCTGGCGGCGCATGCTGCCGGCCGCCACCTCCCGGTCGAAGAACGCCGTCGCCGCCTCGACGAACGGCTCCAGCCGCTCCCGCAGCCGGGTAGCCGGCGGTGCCCCCAGCCGGCTGACCTCCCGGAGCAACCCGGGCAGCTCCGGCCGGCGCCCGGCGAGGCGGAACACGGCCCGCACGACCGCCTCCACCCGCTCCCAACCCGGTCCGACCCCGTCGAGGCCTCCCTCCACCGCAGCGATCAGGTCGGCCCCTGCCGAGTCGATCACCGCGTCGAGGAGCTGCTCCTTGGAGCTGAAGTGGTAGAGGATCGTCTGCTTGCGGATCCCGAGATCACCGGCGAGCGAGTCGAGCGAGGTGGCCTCGTAGCCCGAAGTCGCGAACGCTCTGAGCGCTGCGTCGAGGATCCGCCCCGATGTGCTCGACTCGGTCACTGACCAAATGGTAGACAGTTCGGATGCTGCGTGAGGCGTTGAGCGGCCGGCGTGTCGCCGTGACCGGGGCGACCGGCTTCCTCGGCACGGCCCTCGTCGAGCGACTGCTGCGCGCCGTCCCGGAGTCCGAGGTGGTGGTCCTCGTGCGCCCGGGACGGCGTGGTGCAGCCGATCGGGTCCGCCGGGAGATCCTCCGCAACAACTGCTTCGACCGCCTGCGCGCCGAGCTCGGTCCGCGCTTCGAGCAGGAGGTGGGCGGGAGGCTGATCGGCATTGCCGGTGACGTGGGAGCCGACGGGCTCGACATCGACGCCGCCGGGGAGGAGCTGCTCTCGGGGTGCACCACGGTGATCCACTCGGCCGCGACGGTGAGCTTCGACTCGCCGCTCGATACCGCCGTCGAGGTCAACCTCCTCGGGCCCGCCCGGGTGGCAGCCGCCCTGCGGCGCCTGAACCCCTCGGCCCACCTGGTCTCCGTCTCGACCGCCTACGTCGCCGGCTCCCGCCGTGGACCGGCCCCCGAGGTACCGCTCGACCGGACACCCTGGGCGGCGGAGGTGCCCTGGGGCCCGGAGGTCGCCGCCGCCCGCCGGGCCCGGGCCGACACGGACGCCGCCAGCCGGGAGCCGAAGATGCTCGCCCGCTTCTCGCGCGAGGCCCGCATGGAGCTCGGCGCCGCCGGCACGCCGGTGCTCGCCGCCCGGTCCGAGCGCGCCCGCCAGGACTGGGTGACGGCTCACATGGTCGAGCTCGGAAAGGCGAGAGCCCAGGGGCTCGGCTGGCCGGATGCCTACGCCTACTCCAAGGCGCTCGGGGAGCACGCGCTGCTGGAGACCTGCGGAGGCCTGGCCATCTCGGTGGTCCGACCGTCGATCATCGAGTCGGCCCTCGCCGATCCGTTCCCGGGCTGGATCCGGGGGTTCAGGATGGCCGACCCGGTGATAATCGGCTACGCCCGGGGGCTGCTCCAGGAGTTCCCCGGCCTCCCCGAGGGGATCATCGACGTGGTGCCGGTGGACATCGTGGTCTCCGCAGTTCTCGCCATCGCCGCCCGTGGCCCGCTCCCGGAGGGGCCCGACGTCGTGCAGGTGGCCTCCGGCGCCCGCAACCCGCTGCGCTACCGCCAGCTCGTCGACTTGGTGCGCGAGTGGTTCGGCGCCCACCCGTTGGCCGACGCCCACGACCAGCCGATCGCCGTGCCCGAGTGGTCCTTCCCCGGTAGGCGGACGGTGGCCCGCCAGCTCCGGCAAGCTGCCCGCTCCCTCGGCGCCGCCGAGACGGCCCTGCGATCCCTGCCGCTGCGGGGAGGGCGCGCGGACCTGGCCGCCCGGATCGAGGAGCGCCGGGACGAAGCCGAGCGCGCGCTCTCCTACGTCGAGCTCTACGGGGCGTACACCGAGACCGAGGCGATCTTCCAGATCGACCGGCTACTCGAGCTCCATCGCCGGCTGCCACCCGAGGACCAGCGAGACTTCGGGCTCGACCCGGCGGTGATCGACTGGCGCCACTATTGCCACGAGGTCTACCTGCCCTCGGTGGTGGCCCACGCCCGGGTGCGCCAAGCGCCTGCGGCGGGCGCCGGCAGGCGTGACCCGAAGGGCGCGACCGGGCTCACCCGCGAGGAGCGCGGACGCAAAGCGGTGCTCTCGCCCGACCGCCAGCTGGCCGTGTTCGACCTGGAGAACACCCTGGTCGCCTCCAACGTCGTCGACTCCTATGCCTGGCTGGCGAGCCGGCACCAGACCAACCGGCGGCGGGCTGGCTTCGTGCTGCGGACGCTGTGGGAAGCGCCCGGGATGCTGAGCGCCGACCGCGCCGACCGGGGGGACTTCCTCCGGGCGTTCTACCGTCGCTACGACGGGGCGCCGGCAGACGAGCTGCGCGCCGACGCCTGGGAGCTGTGGCACGACCTCCTGCTCGCCAAGTCCTTCCCGGCGGGGATCCGCCGGGTTCGCGAGCACCGTGCCCTCGGGCACCGGACCCTGCTCATCACCGGGGCGCTCGAC
>JAKARG010000494.1 GCA_021819345.1 Actinomycetes bacterium
GAAACCTTCCGAGATCCAGGCGACCAGGGCCACCTCGGCGCGCTGGCGCCGCCGCTCGGCCGCCTTGTAGGCGAGGCCCCACGCCCGGGCCGCCTCGGCCAGGGTCATCTCCCCGAGACGCGTCGCGCCGATCAGCTCGGCGTCGTCGGCACAGATCACCCCTTGGGTGACGGCTCGGGCCAGCACGAAGTCGGGATGACCCCACGGCTTGGGCGGCTCGGCCGAGATCGGCCGGTGCGCGGGGCGGGCCCGCTCGGCCAACTCTGCGCGCACCAGCTGCTTGGCCGCGTCGTACGCCCGGCCGCACAGGAACCCGGCCGGGCGGGCCCGGTCCGGAGCGCAGCGGGCCAGGGCGGCGAGGAACCCGACCAGCATCTGGGCTTCGAGGTCTGCCTGCTTGGCCGGGCACGCCTCGACCAGCGGCTCCAATGCCCGGCGCATCCCGGGCAACAGCACTCCCGCCAACCCCACCGTCCACGCCCCGCCCTCGGCCCTGGCCCGAGCGATCAGCATCCCGAGCGCGGCGTCCCGGGTGGCGTAGGGCGTGGAGGGGTGCAATAGCCGGGCCTTCAGCTCGCCCAGTGGGATGGCCCGGGCGGGCAGCCCGGCGACCGAGGCGCCGTCGAGCGCCAGTGGGCGGGGCTCGGCGGTGAGGGTGGCGAAGGCCCGCTCCAAGGCGGCGAACGGGGACAGCTCGGACGGACGGCGCAGTGGTGGCATCGGCGGCTCCTTTGCTCGAAGGGGCCGCCATCGCGCCACGGGCGCTCCATCAGGTTTCCAGCAGAACTCCAGCAGGCAGGCACTCCATCAGGGGTGATGGAGCAAGGCGGACCGGTCCATCAGGGCTGATGGAAACCTGATGGGCCGTCGTGTTCGGCCAGCTCAGCGCCCTGATGGAGGTGGTGCCACTCGTCCTCCGGCGCCATCGGGCGCCCGCCAAGAAATTCTTCAGGGTGCTGCGTTGGGTCAGCGGGTGGCTGCCCGGTAGCGCCGCGGGCGGTCGCTGGTCTGGGTGGCGTCGCCCGAGGCGACGAGGCGCCCGAGCGCGTTGCCGACCGCCCCGGCGCTGCGTCCCTCGAGCGCCTTGGCGACCGCCGACGGAGAGTGCTCCCCGGGGTTGTCGGCCAAGAAGGCGGCCACCATTCCGGTCAGCTCACCCTTGCCCAGCCGGGGCGACGCCGTGCCCTGCGGCTCGCCTCCGTCCCCGGCAGGCCGGTCAGGGTCTCCGGCAGCCACGGCCAGAGCCCAGCGGTCGGGCAGGCGCCGGGCACCGTCACGGCCGCCGGGGCTGCGCTCCACCTGCCCGCCGACGGCCAGGGCGGCGAGGACCTTGGTGGCCGTCGAGCGGCCGATGCCGGCGGCCTCTGCGACCTCGGCCGCCGAGGCCGGCCCGGAGCCGAGCGCGGCGAGCACCGCCTCGGTCGTCGTGGTGGTGCTGGTGGTCGTGGTGGGCATCGGGGTCCTCCTTGCTCGGTTGGCCTTCGAGGACCTACCTCGGTCTCGCCGAGGACCTCAAGGGCACAGGAGGGGGATTTGTCGCCAAAGCGGGGCTCGCTGCCGGTTCATATCGGCGTGAACTTTCCGGCCCGGGGCGACAGCCCATGGCCATCCACCCCCAAAGCACCCCCCACCCGTTCCATCCGTCACCGGCCGCACCGGTGCCGTTGGCGCTCTGGCCGGTCGCCCAGACCTCGGCCCAGTACCAGCGTGCCGGGCGCTACCACCCCGACTCCGCCCGCCACCCAGGCAAGATGCTCCCCGCCCTGGCGGCACGCATCGTCGCCGAGTACAGCGCCCCCGGCGAGCTCGTCTGCGACCCGATGTGCGGCATCGGCACCACCATCGTCGAGGCGGGCCTCCTCGGCCGGCAGGCGGTCGGCGTCGAGCTCGAAGCCGCCTGGGTCGACCTTGCT
Source organism: Actinomycetes bacterium (assembly GCA_021819345.1). Classification (GTDB taxonomy): domain Bacteria; phylum Actinomycetota; class Acidimicrobiia; order Acidimicrobiales; family Palsa-688; genus JAKAQB01. Next base: position 1,914 of record JAKARG010000494.1, read on the forward strand.
CGAGCCAACCTCGACCGCCTGGTCGAGCCCGACCGGCGTCGCGTTGCCGAGGTGCACCAAGGCGACGCACGGCGCCTACCCGGCATCCTCGGGGACCTCGCCGGCCGGGTCGACCTGATCGTCACCTCCCCGCCCTACGCGTGTGACGCCGGGGTGATCGACCGCAAGGCGTGGGTCGCCGGCGGGCGGCTCTGTGGCACCGAGACGCTCAACTACTCGGCCGACCGGGCCAACCTCGGCCATGCCCGCGGCACGGCCTACGCCGAGGCGATGGCCGGGGTCTACGCCGCCTGTTACGCGGCGTTGCGCCCCGGGGGACTCCTCGTCACGGTCACCAAGAACATGCGTCGCGCCGGGCGCTGCGTCGACCTCGCCGCCCTCACCGTCAGCCTCGCCCGGCGAGCCGACTTCGCCTACCTCGGCCACGTCGTCGCCCTCCACGCGGCGGTCCGCGACAGCCAGCTCGTCGCCCGGCCGAGCTTCTGGCAGCTCACCCAGACCCGAAAGGCCCGGGCGCGGGGCGAGCCCGCCCACCTCTCGGTCCACGAAGACGTCCTCGTCTTCCAGGCGAGGGAGGTGGGCCGATGACCTGCGACCTGCCGCTGTCGGTGTGGGCCACCGCCCAACAGTCACCCCGCGCCCAGCGCGAGGGGCGGTACCTGGCGGTCAGCTCGGCCCATCCGGCCAAGATGCTCCCCGCCATCGCGCGCACCGCCATCTCCGACTACACCTCACCGGGCGACTACGTGCTCGACCCGATGTGCGGGATCGGCACCACCTTGGTCGAAGCGATCCACCTGGGGCGCGACGCGGTCGGCGTCGAGTACGAACCGCCCTGGGCGGATCTCGCCCGGGCCAACCTCGACCACGCCCGAGCCGAAGGAGCAACCGGGCACGGGGAGGTCGTCTGCGGCGACGCTCGCCACCTCGGCTCCCACCTCGACCCCGCTCTGCGCGGCCTGGTCGCCCTGGTCCTCACCAGCCCGCCGTACGGGCCGTCGGTCCACGGGCAGGTGAGGACCTCCCCCGG
>JAKARG010000495.1 GCA_021819345.1 Actinomycetes bacterium
GACCCGGAGGGAGCTCGATGGGGTCGGCGGCCCGGCGGGCGGTGGAGGCGGCCCTCGCCCCTGCGCCTGCGCCGTCGAGGTCTCCGAGTCGAGCGGAGAGCACCGATCCGACCCCGTCCGAGCCTCGCTGGCGGGCGATCCCGTCGACCGCCGCGCTGGTGAGCGCAGTGGTGGCCCGCTGGCCGGCCGAGTTGGCGAAGGCGAGCCGCTCGGCGGTGGTCTCGCAGTAGCCCGCCGCCTCCAAGCCCTCGCAGGCGGCGACGAAGTCGGCCACCACACCGGCACGCTCGGCGGGTCCGGCCCCTGCGGTCTCGGCATCCCAGCCGGCGTCCGGGCCGACGAGCAGCGGTGCCGGCGGGGCGAGCCCGGCCCAGGTCGGGTCGATCGGCTGGACCTCGGCGGCAGAGAGGGCCGCTTCGACCAGGCGCCCGAGGGAGCCCCGGTCGACCCTGGTGGTGGTCACCGATGCGGGCCGGCCTCCGGCGACCACGTCGAGGGTGACCGCGACGTGCTCGTCGCCGACGTTCTGGTGGATGAAAGACCTCGCGAAGCGGGTGAGACCCTCGCGGAGGTGGCTGGCGGTGACCGCGGCGTCGGCCCGGCCGCCCACCAGTCCGAGCACCTCCTCGCAGATCGCCTCCAGGTCGCCGCCGCCCACGCTGCTGTCACGGCCCACGCTGCTGTCACGGCCCACGCCGGGTCCCCCGCTCATCCCCTCACCCCGACCCTGACCCCACGGAAGCGGCAGGGGACCGCCGGATGCCCGGTGTGGCCGATCTGGGAGGGCTGCCCCTTCCCGCAGTTGGGGGTCCCCCAGTTGGTGAGCTCGGCGGCGCCTCCGACCCTGTCCATCGAGCCCCAGAACTTGGGGCTGATCCCGGTGTAGGTCGGGTTGCGCAGCATCCGTCCGAGGCGACCGTCGGTCACCTCCCAGGCGATCTCGCAGCCGAACTGGAAGTTGAGCCGCCGGTCGTCGATCGACCAGGAGCGGTTGGTGTCCATGTAGATCCCGTCACGGGTCTCGGAGATCATCTCCTCGAGCGAGCTCGACCCGGGGAGGAGGCCGATGTTGGTCATGCGGACCATCGGGAGGCGGTCGGGGCCGTCGGCGCGGACCATCCCCCCGGCGGGGATCCCGGCCAGTGCAGCCGAGTCCCGCCCCGACAGCACGCCGACCCAGACCCCGTCGCGCACGATGTCCACCCGGCCCGCCGGGGTGCCCTCGTCGTCGTAGCCGAAGGAGCCGAGCGCGCCAGGGATGGTCGCGTCGGCGGTGATGTTCATGAGCTCGGAGCCGAAGCGCAGCGACCCGAGCTGGGAGAGCTCCAGCCAGGACGTGCCGGCAAAGGCCGCCTCCCAGCCGAGGATCCGGTCGAGCTCGGTCGCGTGGCCGACGGACTCGTGGATCTGCAGGGCCATCTGCTCGGAGCCGAGGATCAAGTCGGTGGTGGCCTGCGGGCAGGGGGGAGCGGAGAGCAGCGCCACCGCCTCTTCGCCCACCCGGGCTGCGTTGGCGAGAAGGTCGAAGCCACGCACCAGCTCCCAGCCGCTCGTCCCGTACTGGCCCCGGATCCCCGGGTAGGAGCGGCGCTGGGTCTCGCCGTCGCCGACGGCGGTGACCGACATCTCCCCACCGCACTCCCGGATGCGCTGGGTGATGCGGGACCCCTCGCTCGAGGCGAACCACTTGTTGGTGTCCCAGATCTGGTAGTCGGCCACGGCCAGGCGCCCGCCACCCTCGAGGCCGGTCCGGGTCGCCCCGACGAGCAGGTCGGCCTTCTCCGAGAGGGGCACCGACAGCGGGTCCTCCTCGCAGGGGCTCTCCCAGTGGGCGGTCACCGCCGGCACCGAGGCGAGCTCGAGTGGCGGCCCGGGCACCCGCGCCGAGGACCGCGCGGTCTCCGCAGCCGCCTCGCCGGCTCGGCGGGCGCCGAGCTCGGAGAGCTCGGCGGTGGCGAAGAACCCCCACGAGGAGCCGATCAGGGCGCGGACCCCGACACCCGCCCGCTCCCGCTGGCGCAGTCCGCGAACTTCACCGTTCTCCGCCGACATCGTCTCGTAGCGGATCTCCATCACCCGGGCGTCGGCGTAACGGGCGCCGGCGGCCAGGGCGGCCTCGACACCCGCGGTGGCGTAGTCCATCACGCCGAGCACCCTAGACCCAGCCGGCGACAGCCATCCCCTCGCCGGGCCGGTGCCCGGCGCGCCGGTGATCAGCGGACCCGGGAACCGTCCTTCCACACGCCCCGGACCCTGGAGCGCAGCGCCGAGAGGTCGGTCGGCTCACCGGCCAGGAGGACGAGGTCGGCCCGCTTCCCCACCTCGAGCGCACCGAGCTCGTCGCCGAGGCCCATCAGCTCGGCCGCCGAGGAGGTCGCCGCCGCCCACACGTCGATCGGGTCCATACCTCCCTCGGCCATCAGGGCCAGCTCCTCCAGGTTGTCGCCGTGGGGCCCGACGCCGCTGTCGGTGCCCATCGCGACCTTGACCCCGGCGGCCACCGCCCGGGCGAAGGAGCCGGCGTGGTGTCCGACCACCTCCTCGGCCTTGCGCACCGACTCGGGGGGGATGCGGGCGCCCGCAGCGGCTGCGGCGAGCACCGCCCGGGGGGCGACCAGGGTGGGCACGAGCCACGTGCCGCGCTCGAGCATCATGGCGATCGCCTCGTCGTCGAGGAAGATCCCGTGCTCGACCGAGCGGATGCCGGTACGGACCGCCGCCTTGATCCCCTCGGTCGCCTGGGCGTGCGCCATCACGAAGCGGCCCGCGGCGGCTGCCTCTGCCACGCAGACCTCGAGCTCCTCGTCCCTGAAGTGCGCGTGGCGGGGGTCGTCGCGGGGGGACAGGACCCCGCCGGAGGTGCAGACCTTGATCACGTCGGCGCCGGCGCGGACCAGCTCTCGGACCTTGCGACGCATCTCCTCGGGCCCGTCGACGATCGG
>JAKARG010000020.1 GCA_021819345.1 Actinomycetes bacterium
AGCAGCGCGCCCATTCTCATGCCGAGCAAGCCGATCGAAGCCACCCCGGCCGAGAGGAGTAGATCGATAGCAGCTGTGGAGCTGCCCAACCACGCCTCGATGCGATCAGGTTCGTCGCCATTGCCCGAAGAATCACCAGTGCCGTCGTAGTCGAAGCGCACCACCGCCAAGCCCTTGGCTGCCATACGAGTGGCGAGTGCTCGGTAGGTGAGGTAGGCGGTAACGGCCTCTCTGCCCAACGGAGGGCACAGCACCACACCGCCAAGGGCCGACTCGCCCTCGGGGGCATGAACCCATCCGAAGAGCCTTCGCTCTGCCGGACCGAACCAGATAGGGGTGGACACGACCCCTCGATCGACGAAGCGAACCACGGGATGTCACTCTAGGTGGCAGACGCCTACCTCCCGGGGCTCGCCTCCGACGGTTCAGGTCGATCTCGGTCCGAGGTCGCACGTGGAGCCTCGGCGACCCTTGGCTCGCCTCGGCACGCGGCCTACGGTGGAGCGGTGAGCGAAGCACCCTGGCCGACCATCGAGGCCAGCAAGCCCGGCCCGAGCGGCTGGAGGCGCCTCGGGCTCGGCCCCGCTGAAGCCCACCAGGTCCGCACCGACCTCGGGGGCCATGGTCCGCTCGGGACCCTGCGGCCCCTCGTGAGCTTCGTTCAGGTCTCGGACCTGCACGTCACCGACGCCCAGTCGAGCATCCGGGCAGAGTGGCTCGATCGCCTCGGCGACGACGACTCCCCGCTGCGCTCGGTCCTCGGGCCGATCGGCACCTACCGCACCCAGGAGTCGCTCACCGCCCAGGTGGTCGAGGCGATGGCCCGCCGGCTGCGGGGAATCGACACCGGGCCGGTCGCCGGCGGCCCGATCGGCTTCGTGGTCTCGACCGGCGACGCCGCCGACAACGCCCAGGCCAACGAGGTCGAAGCCGCCATCGGCCTGCTCAGCGGTGGCACCATGGTCGTGGCCGACTCGGGGGACCGGGGCCGCTGGGAGGGAGTGGGGGCGGCCGATACCTACGACCCCTGCTACTGGCACCCCGACGGCACCCCGCCCGGCGAGCAGGTCGACCGCCCCCGCTCCCGCTACGGCTTCCCGCTCGTGCCAGGACTGCTCGATGCCGCCCGGCGACCCTTTGCCGCCTCGGGCGTCGGCTTTCCCTGGTACCCGGTGCACGGCAACCACGACCGGCTGCTCGCCGGCACCGTGGCCGCGACCCGGTTCCTCGAGCGCCTGGCCCGCAGCGGGCGCAAGTCGACCGCCCTGCCCGCTGCGATCACCGACGCCGAGCTGGTCGGCCTGCTCGGCGGCAGCGAGCGGCGTGACCTCGCCCTCCTGCCCGGCCTCGCCGCCGCCCCGGTCCGCCGGGTCACCCCCGACCCGGCCCGGGAGCCACTTAGCGAGCCGGCCTGGCTCGCCGCGCACGCCGGGCGCTCTGGCCTGCCGGAGACCGAGCGCACCTGGTACGCCTTCGACGCCGGAGCGCTGCGGGCCCTGGTGCTCGACACCGTCGACGCCGAGGGTGGCTGGCAGGGCTCGATCGGGGTCGACCAGCTCGCCTGGCTCGAAGCCGAGCTCGAGGCGGCGAGCGAGCGCTTCGTCGATCGCGCCGGGCGGGTGCGCAAGGGGGGCGGCAGCGGCCGCGGGGTCGTGATCTTCAGCCACCACCCGCTTCGCTGCCTGTTCAACGACTGGTCGCCGGCTGGGACCCGCCGGGTGCTCACCGCCGAGCTCGCAGCGACCCTCTCCCGCTATCCCTGCCTGGTCGCCTGGGTCAACGGACACACCCATACCCACGGCGTGCTCCCCCATCCCCGCCACCCCGACCTCGGTGGCGGTTGGTGGGAGGTGACCACCGCGTCGCATGTCGACTGGCCCCAGCAGGCCCGGGTTCTCGAGATCGCCGCCGACGGCTCCGGGCAGGTGGTGCTCGCCTGCACCGTGGTGGACCACGCCGGCGTCCTCGACCCCGACCCGGGGGAGCTCGCCTCGATCGAGGGCCTCGCCGGCTGGTCGCGGGCGCTCGCCGCCAACGACTGGCAGCGCGCCGGGCCCGAGGGGACCGTCGCCGGCCGGGGCGGGCCAGGCGACCGCAACGTGGTCCTGGTCTGCGCCGGGGCGGCCGCCGCCGGGGGGTGAGACGGCGGGGGGTGAGACGGAGCGGGGTGAGACGGCGCAGGGGTGGTCGGCAGTCGCGGTCGGCAGGGGCTCGGGCGGAGACGAATGTGGCGGGCCATGCCGTAGGCGTAGGACCAGGAGCCCGGCTCAGCCGGCGCGTGCCGCTGCGAGGCGCCCGGCTCGCTCTGCGAGAGCCGGGGCTCCGAGGTCCGCGGCCAAGCGGTGGAAGCCGACGTCGGGGCCGTGCCAGCGGAGGTCCTCCACCCCGGCGAGCAGGCTCCGATCCACCCGGAGGGTGGCGAGCAGCTTGAACCGCCCGGCCAGCTCCCGGCTCGAGCGCAGCGTAGCGGCGAGCCCGCCGGCGCCCCGGAGCTCGACCTCCCAATCGCCGGGGTCGTCGGGGATCGCCTCCAGGTGCTCCCAGCGAGCGAGGACCGCCGCCGCCGAGCGCGCCCCCCAGCCGGGCAGGCCAGGAAAGCCGTCGGCGCGGTCGCCGACCAGGGCCAGGTAGTCGGGGATCGAAGCCGGCCGGACCCCGAAGCGCTCCAGCACCCCCGCCTCGTCGATGACCGTGCGCCGGCGACGGTCGAGCTGGACCACCCGGAAGCCGACCACGCACTGGCCGAGGTCCTTGTCGGGGGTGCAGATCACCACCTGCTCGACCCCTCGGTCCTCGGCTGCGACCGCCGCGGCCGACGCCAGGGCGTCGTCGGCCTCGAGCTCGACCATCGGCCACAGGTGCACCCCGAGGCCCGCTAGGGCCTCCTCGAGGCGGCCGGCCTGCGACCACAGCAGCGGGTCGACCCCGCTGCCATCCTTGTAGGAGGGCCACAGCTCGTTGCGGAACGACTCGATCACGTGGTCGGTGGCCACCCCGAGATGGGTGGCTCCGTCCTCGAGCATAGAGAGCAGCGAGGAGACCACCCCGACCACCGCGCCCACCTCCGCTCCACCTGCGTCGTGGCGCGAAGGCGCACCGTAGAAGTGGCGGAACAGCTCGTAGGTGCCGTCGACCAGGTGGACCACCTTGGCCGAGGTCCCCGGCAGCCGGGCAGCCGACGGCTGCGCTCGAGGGGTCCGGGCGGACGACCCAGGGATCGACCTCTGCCCGGCTCGGGTCTCGGCCACGCCGACCAGTCCCCTCCGACGCCCTGCGAAACGGCTGGGCTCGCTGCCCGAAAGGGCTCAGGCGCCGGCGAGGTCGAGACGGAAGGCCAGGAGGGGCACCTCGGGCGTCGGCTCCCAGTCCCTCTCGGGGACCCGGACGAAGCCGGCCTTGGCGTAGAGGTGGTGTGCTGCGCTCATCCAGGGCGTGGAGTGGAGGAAGAGCGCTCGAGCCCCGGACTCGCGGGCCCGGCGGATGCAGTGGTCGAGCAGCGCAGCCCCCACCCCGCGGCCCTGCGCCGCCGGATCGACACCGAGCATCCGGATCGACGCCTCGCCCTCCTCCAGCTGCTCCGCCCACAGCGAGCCGCAACCCTCTACGTAGGTCACGCAGCCGAGGACCCGGGTGGCGTCCTCCGGCGCCCCGGAGACAACGGGGTCGACGGCGACGAGGACCACAGCGGTCCGTGCCCGGCCGGCCACATCCGCCAGGGCCTCTTCGTAACCAGCGGTGGTCGATGCACCCGGTAGAGCCCGGTAGGCAGCCACCACCACCTCGCCGGCAGCTCGGTACTCCTCAGGGGTGACGGGACGGACCTCCACGAGCGCCACGGTAGTGGTCGGGCCGGGGGTCGCCGAAGCGGTGCTGTAGGCACTGCGTCGCCCCGCCCCTCGTACCCCGCTCGCTCGCCCGGCGGTCCCGGGTCACGAGCACCAGCCCCTGCCCGGTAGCGGCGCCCCCCACCAGTGCGTCGTGGACCGATCCGCCACCGATGCAGAGAGCCACAGCGGGCGACGAGGGTCGATGCTCCTTCGGCGCTCAGGGACGTGCTCGCAGGAAAGTTGGCGACCAGCAGCTCCGCGACGACCGCCGGCGCCGAACCCGGCCTGCTCCCGCAGTCGCTGCGGGAAGACCAGCCAGCCTGCCGAGTCGGTGACAGTACGCCTGCCACGAACCTACCAGGAGGATGGTGGCGAGACCCGGGGCGGGCCGGAAGAGACCTGCTCACCTCGACTCGCCGGACGTCAGCCCTGCCCGGGCTACGGCTCGGGGGTGAGGACCTCGGCGCCGGCGTCGGTGACGAGCAGGGTGTGCTCGAACTGGGCGCTGCGTCGGCCGTCGGAGGTCACCGCCGTCCAGCCGTTGTCCCACATCTTCTCCCGCCAGGAGCCGACGGTGATCATCGGCTCGATCGTGAAGATCATCCCCGGCTCCATGACGGTGCGCGCCTCGGGGGTGTAGTAGTGCGGGATGCTCGGGGCGGTGTGGAAGCTCTCGCCGATCCCGTGGCCGATGAACGCGCGCACCACCCCGTAGCCCGCGGCGTGGGCGTGGTCCTCGATCGCCCTCCCGATGTCGGAGATCGGCCGCCCCGGCGCCACTGCGGCGATCCCGAGGTCCCGGCAGGCCCGGGTGACCTCGACCAGCCTCCGGCTCTCCTCGTCGACCTCGCCGGCGAAGAACATCGCGCTGCAGTCCCCGTGCACCCCGTCGATGTACGCGGTCACGTCGACGTTGACGATGTCGCCCTCGGCGAGGGGGCGGTCGTCGGGGATCCCGTGGCAGATGACCTCGTTGACCGAGGTGCAGATCGACTTCGGGTAACCGTGGTAGCCGAGGGTGCTCGGGTAGGCCCCCCGCTCGAGGTAGGCCGCGTGGGCGATGGCGTCGAGCTCGTCGGTGGTGACCCCGGGGGCGACCGCCGCGCCGGTGACGGCGAGGACCTCGGCGGCGATCTTCCCGGCACGGCGCACCGCCTCGATGACCGAGGCCGACTTGACCATCGGCTCGTCCCGGCGGAGCGGCTCTCCGGAGCCGACGTAGTCGGGGCGGGGGATCGACTCCGGCACGGAGCGCAGCGGTCCCACCCGCCCCGGCAGCACCCGACCCTCCGAGCCCCGGTGGCAGCGCTTGTACTTGCGGCCGCTGCCGCACCAGCAGGGGTCGTTGGAGCGCAGCTTCACCTCGGTGCGGCTCATTCCTGCACCAGCTCGATCAGGGTGCCGAAGCAGCTGCGAGGATGGAGAAAGGCCACGGTCGTGCCACGGGACCCCGGCCGGGGGACCTCGTCGACCGGCTGGGCGCCGGCAGCCAGCGCGGCTGCGAGCGCCGAAGCGCAGTCTGCGACCCGGTAGCCCACGTGGTGCAGGCCCTCCCCGTGGCGCTCGAGGAACCGGGCCACCGGGGAGTCCTCCCGGGTCGGGGTGAGCAGCTGGACGAAGGAGCCGGCCACCGCGAGCAGCGCCTCTTCCACCCCGTCGCGCTCGACGACCTCACGATGCGCCACCTCGGTGCCGAAGGCCTCCCGGTGCCAGGCGATCGCCGCCTCCAGGTCCCGCACTGCGATCCCCACGTGGTCAACCTCGGTCAGCTCCACCCCGGGGAGGCTACCGGCGCCCGGGCCTCCCCCGCCCGCCGGCTGGGCCGTCGCTAGAGTCGGCCGGATGAGGGGGAGCAGGGCTCGGCGGGTTCCGGCTGGGCACCCCGGCTGCGCGTGCCGTTCAGGCTGATCCGTGGGCGGTGGCCGGGCTGGCTCGAGCAGCGCATCGCCAGGTGCACCTCGCTCGACCCGGCGCCGCTCGTGGACCGCGACGCCAGCCCCGAGGCTTTCAGGGCCGTGGTGGGCTCGGTGGAGGTCGGGGGGGTCTTCAAGATCACCTCCGCCGACCGGCACCCCGACTGCGACGACCTCCTCCTCGGGCGGCTCGACCTGAGCGGCGCTACGGTCCTCGATGTCGGAGCCTCCGACGGCACCACCTCCCTCGAGCTCGTCCGCCGCCTCCCTCCGGACTTCGCTGCGTTCGTGGTCTCCGACCGATGGCTCCGGCTGCTGGCGCTGCGCCTGCGATGGCACACCCTGCTCATCGACCCGGCCAGCAAGCGTTGCGTGCTCGTCTTCGGCCGGCGGGTCGTCGCCTGGCCCGAGCGCTCCCGGATCGTGCGTGCCTTCTACGCCCCGCTACTGCGCGCCGCCACCCGGACCAAGCGACTCGAAGAGGTGTCGATGCTCAACCCCGACCTCCGGCGGCTCATCGCGTCCGACCCCCGGGTGACCGCCGTCGAGCACGACGTGTTCGAGGTCTGGACCGGACCGACACCCGATGTCATCAAGGTCGCCAACTTACTACGTCGGATCTACTTCGAAGACGAGGAGATCTGCCGCGCTCTCGACGCCCTGCGCCGCAGCCTCTCCGAAGGTGGGCACCTGCTGGTGGTGGACAACCCGTACCTCGACATCGGCTCCAGGCCGGCCTCTACCGCAGGCACGCCGACCGCTTCGAGCTCGTGGCGACTTCTGCCGAGGTGCCCGAGATCAACCACCTGGTCCTCGCCGGCGACCAGGGTGCAGCCGTCGGCCGCCAGGAGATGCCGGCTCGGTAGATTCTCGGTCCGGGTCGCGACCCGAGCCCGGGACGCGACCTTCGCCAGAGCAAGGAGGTCGCCAATGCCCGGTTCGGTGGTCGTCGCCGGAGCCCGCACCCCGATCGGCAAGCTGTCGGGGGCGCTGGCGTCGCTCGGCGCTGCCCAGCTCGGCGGGATCGCCATTGCGGCCGCCCTGGAGCGGGCCGGGATCTCCGGCAGCGACGTCGACTACGTGGTGATGGGCCAGGTGCTGCTGGCGGGCGCCGGCCAGGTCCCGGCCCGCCAGGCGGCGATCGCCGCGGGGATCCCGATGTCCACCCCGGCTTGCGTGGTGGACAAGGTGTGCCTGTCGGGGCTCAACGCCCTCTACCAGGCGGACCTGATGATTGCCGCCGGCGACGCAGAGGTGGTCGTGGCCGGCGGCATGGAGTCGATGTCGGCTGCCCCCTACCTGCTGCCCGGGGCCCGCGCCGGGTACCGGCTCGGCTCGGCCCAGGTGCTCGACTCGATGATGCACGACGGGCTGGAGGACGCCGGCAGCCACGATGCGATGGGCCTCGACACCGAGCGCTACCTGCCGTCGTTCCCCGGGATCACCCGGGAGCGCCAGGATGCCTTCGCTGCGGCGTCCCACCAGCGGGCCGCCCGGGCGACCAAGGACGGGCTGCTCGCCGAGGAGATCGTCTCGCTGAGCGTGCCGCAGCGGCGAGGAGATGAGGTGCTGGTCGACTCCGACGAGGGGATCCGGCCCACGACGACCCTCGAGTCGCTCGCCGCCCTCCGGCCCGCCTTCAGCGCGGGCGGCACGGTCACCGCCGGCAACGCCAGCCAGATCTCCGACGGTGCCTCGGCGCTGGTGGTGATGTCCAAGGCGGCAGCCGAGCACCATGGGGCTACACCACTCGGTGAGGTGGTGAGCTACGGGATGGTCGCCGGGCCCGATACCTGCCTGCTGACCCAGCCTTCCCGCGCGGCCGCCCGGGCGCTCGAACGCGCCGGTCTGGCACCCTCCGACGTGGACCTCTACGAGATCAACGAGGCTTTCGCCGCCGTCGCGCTCGGCTCGATGGACGACCTCGGCCTACCGGAGGACGTGGTCAACGTCAACGGCGGGGCGGTCGCCCTCGGGCACCCGATCGGCATGAGCGGCAACCGCCTGGCCCTCACCCTGCTGCACGAGCTGCGCCGCAGGGGCGGGGGAACCGGGGTGGCCGCCCTCTGCGGCGGAGGGGGACAGGGCGACGCCGTGGTCCTGCGTGCCCCCTGAGCCGGAGCGCCCGGCTCGACTCAGGAGCCGACCTCCCGCCGCCCGGCCAAGGCCCTCCCGAGGGTGAGCTCGTCGGCGTACTCGAGGTCCCCGCCGACCGGCAACCCGCTCGCGATCCGGGTCACCCTGACCGGCAGGTCGGCGAGCAGCGACGACAGGTAGAGCGCGGTGGCGTCACCTTCGATGTTGGGGGTGAAGCAGAGGATCACCTCCGCGATCCCCTCGCCGCCGATCCGGGCGAGCAGCTCCCGGATCCGCAGCTGCTCGGGACCGACCCCGTCGATCGGGCTGATCACTCCCTGCAGCACGTGGTAGCGGCAGCGCAGCTCGCGGGTCTTCTCGACCGCCACCACGTCCTTGGGCTCCTCGACCACGCACACCACGGTCTTGTCGCGCCGTTCGTCCCGGCAGATGTCGCACTCGGTGGTCGCCGGCGCCTCCGGCCCGGGCCGGTCGGCCTCGGCGATGTTGAAGCAGCGCCGGCACCACGACACCCGGGACTTGACCGTGTGGATCGCCGTCGCCAGGCGCAGGGCGTCCTCGCTCGGCAGCTTCAAGAGGTAGAAGGCGATCCGTTGCGCCGACTTCGGGCCGATGCCGGGGAGCCGGCCGAGCTCGTCGATCAGGTCCTGGACCGCTCCGGCGTAGGCGGGCACCTGGCTCTAACCGCCGAGCAGTCCCTCGAGCCCCGAGCCGAGGTCGAGGCCGCCCAGTGCCTCGCGCTGCAAGCGGCGTACCTCGTCGAGGTAGCCGCGGAATGCAGCGAGGACCAGGTCCTGGAGGGCATCGACGTCGGCGGGGTCGAGCACGGAGGAGTCGATGGTCACTCCGGCGACCTCCAGGCCACCAGTGCCAACCACCTTCACGAGGCCCCCGCCCGCGACCCCTTCGACCACCTGGGAGGCGGCCTCCTGCTGGCCGGCACGTACCTGCCGTTGGACCTGGCCGAGCTGGGACAGCAGCGCCCCCAGGTCCGCCGCTTTTCCCCCGGCCCCCTCGGCACTGCTCACCCGCTGACCTCCTGCGCACCGGGGAACGCCTCCAGCAGGCGCTGCTCGGGGGACATTACCGCCGTGCCTGCATCCTCGAGCTCGTCCAGGTCGTAGACCTCGGGGTCTTCGCCGGCGGCCCCGACGGCACCGGGGCTCGCTCCGGTGGCCCCGCCCGGAGCCAGGTCGGCCTCGGAGACCAGGCGGAGCCTCACCGCCACGCCGGCCGCCGCGCCGATCGCGGCCTCCACCTCTGCCCGGAGCGACAGTGCCCGGGCGAGCAGGCCCGGGTCCGGCAGTGCGAAGGTGGCCACCCCTTCCCCGGCGTCGACGAACCGGCCGGCCGACAGGTAGGCCTTCACCCGACCGGGGAGCCCGGGCAGGACCGAGTCGGCCCACAGCTTGGTCAGCTCGTCGCGCGTCGGGACGCTCACCCCGCCAGGCGGGACCTCTGCGCCGTCAGCCGACGGCGCCGCGATCTCGGCCGAGACGGCGGTGGCCGCGGTGGCGTTGATGGCGGCGGTGGTGGTGGTGGTGGCGGCGGTGGTGGTGGCCGGCCCGCCGGTGCCGGGTGAGCCGGCGTCACCCAGGGCCGGCACTGGCGTCGGCCTCGGACCTGGCCCTGGCTCTGGCCCCGGCGCAGGAGAGGTGCTCGAAGCCGGCCGGGTGGTGGGGCCCGGGGCGGGAGGCGAGGCCTGCCCGTCGGCCCCTGCGGGCGGAGGACTGGCGGCTCCTCGCCCTCGCCGGAGCCCACCGAGGGTCGAGCGGCCGGCCTCGGCACGCCGTCCGGGGAGCGGGGGTGGCTCGTCGAGGGGTTGGCGGGACGGCCCCACCGCCGGCCTCGGACCGCTCGGCGCTCCGCCGGTCGCCGGCCTCGGGCCGGGGAGCCCGCCGCCCTGCGGGTCGGTCGCCGGCGCGGTCGTCGCAGGCGGATCCATCTCGGGTGGGCTCGCAGGTCGGCTCTGGGCCGGCGGGACCGTCGCCGGGGCTACAGGAACGCCCGGTGCCGGTGCGGGAAAGCCGGTTGCGACCAAGCGGGCGAGCTGGGCCTCCAGGTGCTCGACCCGGCGCGCCAGGCCCTCGGGGGCGGCGTCGGCCTCCGGGGCAGCGAGGCGGACGAGCGCCACCTCCAGGGTCACCCTCGGGTCGATCGCGTCGCGCAGGTCGACGCCGGCCCGGCCGAGGACCTCGAGGGCCCGTACCACCCCGGCCCTCCCGAGGCTCCTGGCCTGGCGGGCCGCCTCCGATGCAGCATCGTCGGAGAGCATGACGAGAGTCGGGGCCTGCTCGGCGAGGAAGCCGTTGCGCAGCTGCTCGAGCAAGTCGCTCAGCAACTGGCGGGGGTCCCGCCCGGAACCGACCGCCTCGGCGACCGCGGCGAGCACCCTCACAGGGTCGCGCTCGGCAAGGGCGTCGACGATCTCGGAGACCGGACCTGCGTCGTCACCGACCTCACCGAGCGCAGCGACCTGGTCGAGGGCCGAGAGGGCGTCGCGGGCCGACCCGTGCCCCCGGCGCACGACGAGGTCGATCGCCTCGGGAGCCACTCCCAGGCCGGCCGCCTCGTTGACCTCCCGGACGAGGCCGGCGAGGGTCTCGCTCCCGAGCAGGCGGAGCTCGAAGTGCTGGGTCCGGCTGCGGATCGTCTGGAGGACCTTCTGCGGATCGGTGGTCGCGAGGACGAAGACCACGTGGGGGGGAGGCTCCTCCAGGGTCTTGAGCAGGGCACTGGCGGCGACGGGGGTCAGCTGGTGGACCTCGTCGACGATGTAGACCTTCCAGCGCCCCGGGATGCCGAGGGCGACGCGAGACAGCAGGTCGCGCATCTCGTCGATCCCCCGGTTGGAGGCGGCGTCGAGCTCCTGGACGTCGAGGGAGGACCCCCGGCGGATCGCGACGCAGGAGTCGCAGGTGCCATCGGGCTCGCCGTCGTCGGGATGGGCGCAGTTGAGCGCCATGGCGAGGATCCGAGCGGTGGAGGTCTTACCCGTCCCCCGTGGGCCGCTGAACAGGTAGGCGTGGGCGACCTTCCCGTCCCTGACCGCGTTGCGCAGGGCCCGGGTGACGTGCTCCTGGCCCCGGACCTCTCCGAAGCGCTGCGGTCGGTAGCGGCGGTAGAGGGACTGGTAGGGCTCCTCCGCTGCCGGGACGTCGACCACCCTCCCACCCTAACGCCGGGCTCGCGCGGCGGAGCCGGCTCGACCGGGCCAGGGAAGCGGCGCCATGCTCGCTCTAGCGGGGCCGGGCGGAGCCAGTGGGGCAGATCCGGCCCGACTGGGGCCTGTGCGGCGGAGGCGAGCGCTGGAGCCCGGCGCGACGGTCAGGCGATCTGCGGCACACGAAGCGGTCCGCTGAGAGCTGCTGCCGTCAGGCCCTGACCCGGTTCACGGTGCGACGTTGCGCAGGACCCGACCGCCGCGCCGGGCTCCAGGTCTGTCGGACAGGATACTCTGCTCCGCTGCAACCCGGAGGGGTGCGAGAGCGGCCGAATCGGCACGATTGGAAATCGTGTGTCCTTCACGGGACCGTGGGTTCGAATCCCACCCTCTCCGCAGTTAGTCCCTGGTCGCGGCGAAGAACCCCGTCTTGCGAGCCCCAGTCGGCCGCTTGGAGCCACTGGCGGGACTAGTAGCCGTCACAGCACCTCATACCTTTCGATGAAGTCATGGCTACTTGTGCCCATGGCCAACCCAGCACCAACTGAGCCGGCTGCTGCTCAGATCCCTTGGGCTACCATCCGACATCTGTCCTATGACGATTGGTAGCCGACGGTCCGAGATCCCTCTCCGTGGTCGTTGCGACCCGAGGTGCTCCTGACAGTGGCGCCTCTTGGGACGGTTTTGGAGGCCCTGTGCCGTCACGCGAAGGACCGCCCGCACGCTCCGGCGGCTTCGGAGCGCGACCGCTGTTTGGACTACTCGAGTCTCCACGAGCAAGTGGCCCTAGCCGCTGGCGCCCTCGCCCGACTGGGAGTAGGGCGCGGTGAGCGGGTCGCTCTGCACCTTCCCAACGGGGTCGACTTCCTGACCCTCGCGCTCGCGGCCGGATGGATAGGTGCAACCTTCGTCCCGCTACCCGTGGACGCACCCGCGGAGCGGGTCAGAACCTTGGTCGAGGACTGCACACCTTCTCTCGTCGTTGCCCCGACGCGAGCGCCGGCAGGAAGCGGCGGCGTCCCAGTCGTGGAGGTCACCGACCTGCGCTCCGAGGCGAGCAGGATCGGGGCGGAAGCCGGTCCCGAAGACGACGCCTACATCATCTACACCTCGGGGACCACCGGCGCCCCGAAGGGGGTGGTCGTCCAGCACTCCTCGCTGCTCGCCGCCCTGGAGGACAGTGTGAGTGCCCTTGGGCTCGGACCCGGCTCCCGCTCGGCCTGCATCCCGCCGGTCCATTTCGACGGCTCCTACGTCGTGCTCTTCGGACTGCTGGCGGCCGGCGGACTGGTCACCCTGCCGCCCCGGGACGAGATCGTCTTCCCTCGACGGTTCGCAGACTGGATCGACACGAACGCAATCGACTACGTACACCTCTCGCCTACCTTCCTGCGACTACTCCTCGGCAGCAGGGTCCTCGACCGGCTCGCTGGGAGCCCGCTGCGGACCCTCGGCATTGGCGGTGAAGCGCTGTCGGCGGCCGACATCACGGCGGTCTGGAACGTCATGCCCGAGCTGCACATCTTCAACCAGTACGGACCGACCGAGACGACAGTGTGCGTGACCGACCACGAGCTGAGCCGCTCGGAGGTGGTGCCAGGGGAGCCGGTCCCCATCGGGCACGCCCATCCTGGCGTGAGCTTCCACCTGCTCGGCGACAACGGAGCCCCGATCCGGGAGCCTGGGGTCGTTGGCGAGCTGTGGATCGGCGGCGACCAGCTCATGCGGGAGTACTGGCGCTCTCCCGAGCTGACCGCTCGGGTGCTCCGTACCGACGTGGTCCCAGGAGAGCGGCTCTACCGCACTGGCGACCTGGCGCGCTTCGATTCCGAGGGCCGCTTCACCTGTCTCGGACGCTCCGATGACGTCATCAAGCGCCGCGGCGTCCGAATCTCGCTTCTCGAGGTGGGTATGGCCTTCGAGGCAGCTCCCGGCGTGGACGCCGCCACGGCAGTGCGTTACGGACCGGATGACGACTGCCGCATCGCCCTGTTCGCCGTAGCACCAGGGTGCTCGGTGGAGGAGATCCACGCAGCAGGCCTTCTGCGGCTGCCGGTCGGGATGATGCCCGACTCGATCCATGCGGTCGAACGTCTCTCGGCAACCTCGGCGGGCAAGCTCGACACCCGATGGCTACTGCGCAACGCGGGGCTCGAGGGAGCTTCCAGCGGTACTTGGGGCTCCACGCCCTCATCAGAGCCGACGCCCACCTGATCTCCCGGGTGCGCCGACCACGCTCCTCGCGCATCGGGCCCGGGTAAGGCCCGGTAGGGCCCGCCCTACCGCCCGCCCGGTCAACCCGGGATGGACCCCTCGTCCTCGCCGGCCAGCTCGACCAGGTCGATCCGCCCGGCCTCCGCCGCGCCGCCGGCGCCCACCGCCGGGGCCGCCTCCCCGACGCCGGCGCCATCCCCTGCGCGGGCGCCATCCCCCGCGCCGGCGCCATGCCCGGCGCCATCCCCGGCGCCGACCGCCGGGGCCGCCACCCCACCGGAGCCTTCCCCCGCCGACGCGCCGGCGCCCTCTGCCGTCAGGTCGATCACCTGCTGGTCGGTGCGGGCGAGCGGCACGAGGCGCACCGAGATCACCGCGAGCGCCACGAGCTGCACGGCGCCAGCGACGACGAACACCTCCCGGTAGGGGACCCGCGAGGCGAGCAGGCCGCCGACCAGGGCTCCGAGGGGCATCGCCGCGAAGAGGAAGACCCGGAAGACCATCCCCACCCGCCCGAGCAGCTCGGAGGGGATGATCCGCTGGCGCAGGGCGATCGACGCCACGCTGCCGACCGGGACCGCCAGGCTCTCGAGCAGCAGGAAGCCGACGAAGCCGGCGACCGAGTGCCAGGCGCCGAGGCCGATGTAGGCGAGCCCGGCGACCGCTCCGGCGGCCACGGTGGCGGGCACCGCCCCAAGGCGCGCCGAGACCCGGTCGGCGACCAGCGCCCCGATCACGTTGCCGACCGCTGCGGCCGCCATCAGCAGCCCGTAGCCGGCGGTCGAGACGTGCAGCGACAGGCGGGCGTAGAGCACGAGGATCGAGACCGCCATCAGCTGGCAGAAGGCGAAGGAGCCGACGAGCGGGGCGAGCAGCCGCAGCACCCGGTGAGAGGCGAACCAGGAGATCCCCTCCCCGAGCTCGGCCCGCAGTCGCCGGCGCCCGCCGGCCGGTTCCGGGGCGGCGGGCCGCCGAGGGATCGCCCGGCCGACCATCAGCCCCGAGGCACCGAAGGACACCGCGTCGGCGGCGAAGGGCAGTGCCCGGCTGGCCGCCAGCGCCAGGCCCCCGAGGCCCTGGCCGGCGAACTGCTCGCCGGCGACGTCGGCGGCCCACAGCCGGCTGTTGGCCTTGCCGAGCTGGCCGGCAGGCACCATCGCAGGCAGGCTGGCGAAGGCCGCCGCCTGGTAGAGCTGGTCCATCAGGCCGATGAGCACCACCGTGGCGTAGAGCGCCACCAGGCTCGCCTGCCCGAGGGCGAGGGCGAGGGCGAAGATCCCGAGGCCGACGAGGCGCACCCACTCTGCGCCGACGGCCATCGCCCGGCGGGGCCAGCGGTCGGCGAGCACCCCCGCCGGCAGCGACAGGGCGAGCCCCGGGACCAGCTGGGCGACCGCCACCCCGGCGACGAGCACCGGATCGTGCGTGTAGCGCAGCGACAGCAGGGGGAACGCGACGAGGGCCAGCCCGTCACCGATGGACGAGCTGGCCGTTGCGGCTACCAGCCACCGGGCCCCGGAGGGCAAGCGACGGGATACACCGTTTCGTCGAGCGGATGAGTGGGCCGGGGCTCGCCGGCGCCGTCGGGAGTGCTTTGAGTCCGCCAAACATCCCCTCCGCATCAGAGCTTCGGGGGTCGGACGCTAGCACCGGCCCAGCGGAGCCTTGAGCCCGACGATCAAGCCCAGGCGACGACGCGCAGCATCAGATGTGTGCTCCTTCGAGAAGACCTGTTCGCCAGTTTCGTCGGCGAAGAACCGGAAGTCAAGCCCGGAGCCCGAAGTGACCTCCGCCACCCTGAGGAAGAGCCGGCAATCGGGCCCCCGCCCGGGTGCCGCCCGCTCCCGCGCTCAGGACCCCGGCGCCCGGTGCCGATAGGGACCACACCAGGGTCCGCGAGCACGAGGAGGCGGAGGCGATGTCCAACCCCGAGCCCCCGGCACCCGGCGCCAACCGCCGCCCCTGGTTGCTCGTCGCTGCGTTCACGAGCCTCGCCGCAGCCGCCTGGGCGGGAGTGCTGGTAGCCGGCCGGGCCGGC